>NZ_RQVH01000004.1:0-126124 GCF_003992185.1 Veillonella sp. CNR 79/14
AATCAATACTATCTAAGAGATATCCCAGTTTAAACTACTCAGAAATGGACAACCAAAGCTTCTTAGAGAATATCGGCGTATTTCGTAAAAATCGAAATACTAATAAGATACACCTAACGGTTGCTGGATTATTATTCTTCGGCAAATACAACTCTATTATCGATCGATTCCCACATTATCATGTAGATTTTTTGATAAACGCGGTAATTCACAAAGATGGAGTTTCCGAATTGAGTCAGGCAATTTAGATTTTCCAGATTTAAATTTATTTAATTATTATCGCTTAGTAAGTGAAAAACTCTTATTATCTGTAAACAGAAATTTTGAACTTGATGAGTACACGATCAGAAAAAACCCTACAGATTTAACAATTGCTTTACGCGAAGCATTTGTCAATATGATAATCCATGCGGACTACTTTTTAAATACAACCGCTTTAATTGCGGAAATTCATGAACCTTTTTATATTTTTATTAATCCCGGAATTATGAAAATCCCTGTAAAAGAATTTTTCACTGGAGGCGCTAGATCCTTGGTCAGAAATCCTCTTCTCGTTAGCTTATTCACTAGAATGGGCGCCTCTGAACATGCTGGTAGCGGCAGTCAAAAAATAATTGATGTTGTAGTAAAAAATAGATTCAAAGTTCCTGAATTAAAAAGCGACTTAGAAAGAACGCACTTAAAATTATGGATAGCAGAACCTCTAGTAGACGTTTCTAATCTAAAAGAGGATGAGAAAAAAGTGTATACATTTATCTGCAATCCTCCAACTTCAAATAAATCATCTATTAAATTTACAAAAAAAGAAATTGCCAATGCTCACCCTGATATAACCTCTGCTCGCTTAACAAGAATACTTAACAAGTTATCTGAACAAAATTTAATTGTAAAGATGGGCGCATACAAAAACAGAACTTATGTTAAAGCAGTTTCTTCAGTAGAAGTGATTCATCATTGGGGAGAAACTTATGATATTATAAAACATCTATTTTATAAAGATAAATCTGATTCATAGCAGATATCTTCTTTTTTTACCCATATGCACTTTTTACTAAAACATTAAATTTCATTATAATCATCTTCTACTTATCATACGGTAGAACATAAAAGAAGGTCTTCTTTACAATAATTTCTATTCACTCATTGTAATAAAAGATGACCTTCTTTTTCTATTTTATTTCTCTCAATAATTTTATACTATTTTTACCTTCGTTCTTATGTGTCGATATTGCTATGCACTCGCTTCATGAAATCAGACATAATAGCTACGCCAGTGAAAGAATGTTGCAAACACGTTTGGTAATTGTGCTCGTGGATACCTCCCAAAGCAATACCTTGTACTTGTGGGTAATGTGTCCGAATTAGTTTCAACAGTTCCTTCCCCCGCTTAACGCCAATGCCAGGGTGTCCTGTTTTGCATTGTGTGGGAAAGATGGGACTGATTAAGACGTACTCCAAATTAGGGATTCCTAGGGATGCTAATAACTTGATGTCATCTTCGTTGTGAACGGTGCTCCACATAGTTATGTCCTGAAAATGTTGTTGCAAGATAATCCATAGTTCTTCTTGTTCGGATTGCCAATAGCGTATTAGATTAGTGGGTAGATGGATTCGTTTTGCTGTTGCCAAAACAATAGCTAATTGCTCTCGATTCGTAATAACTTTTCCATGGTGTACTACGGTATCCCCGATGGCATCGCAGAGTTGGAGATACTCCTCAAAGGGTAAATCAGTGTCACGGCACAGGGTGTACAGACTACTGTGATTTCTCATCCAGTTGTCTGGTTCAGCACTATCTGCCCTCGCATCAGGCAATTTAGTACTATGAAGATTCGCTTTTACTGTAGATCTATATGCTCTACGTATATTATACGTTAAACTGCTTTCTTCTGTATGATTAATACAATGCTTGCCATACTTTTGTATTCTTTCTATCCCTCTAGACAGTGCTACACCATATGTGGCTAAGCTAATGTCATCTTTCAGTAACTGGCGATTTGTAATCAACACTAAGGTGTCTATAGATTGGTTATTTTTCTTCATAGAGCACATCGATATAATCACTCATCACCACTTGCATTCCTAAGGCTTTCACATCTTCCATGGCTTCTGCTACAGTTCTACTGTCAGCAATTTCAAATTGTGCATCCCCTTCTTCTTGTTTCTTTTCTTCTGAGGAATGTTCACCAATACCTGTGCTGACACCTGCTGACAGTTTCGTCGCTGCTAATGGTAGGACCCCGTTGCGGAACCTGGCTGTTTCTCTAGTGGAAATCGTAATATTTGCATAAGGTAGGAATAAGCGATATGCCAAGATGACTTGCAATAATTGAGCTTCTCCTACGTCCCCTGCATTGATGGTATCATCATTGACGATAGGCCGCAGGCGTGGACAGGAAATACTAATTTCTCCATGAGGATACGCACGTTGTAGCATATGGGTATGCAAGGCTGTGGCAAAGGCATCTTTTCGGAAATCATCCAATCCCAATAAGGCTGCTAAACCTACTCCCCGCATACCCCCTCGCAAAGCTCGTTCTTGCGTTTCAAGTCGATAGGGAAATACGCTTTTATTTCCTAACAAATGCAATGTTTTATAATTTTCCCAATTATACGTTTCTTGGAATACGGTCACATAATCACAACCGCATTCTCGTAGGTACGCATAATCGTCTACATTGGCAGGATAAATTTCTACGCCCACTACCTTAAAATATTTTTTTGCTAATTCACAGGCACGCCCAATGTAAGAAATAGGACTATGGCGTTCACTTTCCCCAGTCAAAATTAAAATATCCTGTAATCCTGTTTTGGCAATATTTTTTAACTCTTCTTCAATACCTGCTTCATCTAACTTCGCCCGATGGATCTGATTTTTACAGTTGAAGCCACAATACACGCATAGGTTATCGCAATAGTTTGAAATATATAACGGTGTAAATAAATACACAGAATTGCCAAAGTATCGTGTTCGTACGGCCTTTGCTTTTTCCGCTAGTTCTTCCAAAAATGGTTCTGCTGCAGGAGATAATAAAATTTTCAGTCCTTCTACATCAATGGTATCTTCTTGCAACACACGGTGCACATCATCTGCTGTGTATCGATCGTACGTATATTGCTCACGTTCTCGCAATACCGTCTCTAAAATAGGACTTTCAATTTGATCCATGTGGGGGCGATACTTCCAACATGGATCATCTATATGGTATCTGGTGGTACTAGACATGGCTATTCCTTTCCTATTATCTCAAAAATCCAGTCAACGGAGATGAAGCGCTACCACCGGTTTCAAGAGTAGGCCCTAATTTTGACAAATATGCCAATCTTCCTGCTTGGATGGCTAAACCAAATGCTTTCGCCATACCTCGAATATGGCCCGCAGAAGCTACGGCTGTATTTGCCATGATTGCAGCTACGCCCATTTCCATTGCTTCTGCTGCTTGGGATGGAGCACCAATACCAGCATCTACAATGATAGGCAAATCAATTTCATTCACTAAAATTTTGATAAATTCCTTTGTCTGCAATCCACGATTAGATCCAATTGGCGCCGCTAACGGCATCACCGCAGCGGCTCCAGCATTCACCAAATCACGAGCCACTTCTAAGTCTGGATACATGTATGGCATAACGATGAATCCTTCTTTTGCTAATATTTCTGTAGCTTTAATGGTCTCCCCATTATGTGGCAATAAATATTTTGAATCTTTCATAATTTCTACTTTTACAAAATCTCCACAACCTGTAGCTCGGGATAATCTTGCTATACGCACCGCTTCTTCAGCATCTCGAGCGCCACTCGTATTAGGGATTAAGATAGTATCCTTTGGGATAGCATCTAGGATATTTTCCACTTCTCCACCTACCGCACGACGTAGGGCTAAGGTAATCATTTCTGCACCCGCTTCTTCTAGGACAGCCTCGATTAAGTCGATAGAAAATTTTCCAGACCCCAAGATAAATCGAGAATGTAATGTATGTCCCCCTAAGGTCCATGTATCTTGTGTTTCCATATCTTTTACTGAACGTGTCATAGGTTCCTCCTTAATCAATATCTTCCCCATGTAGTAGTTGAATCACAGCATTTGCCATATGTCCGGCGCACACCATGACACGAGCGGCAGTAATTTTTCCGATAGAATCGATATCGCTCACTCCATCGCCACATAGATACCAACGATGATGTCTTCGTTCACGGCGGATACCATTACTATCCCCCCAACCTGCCATACCTGAACAGCCTACTAATAATGGCTCTGCTGGATGGGTCAAAATAACTTCTGTCATCCACGCTTTTGTGACAGCCTTGTCCACTGCTTCTACAACCATATCATAGCCATCGATTAATTCAGATAATCTTTCTGGTGTGAGGCATTCATTATGAACGATAACTTCACAGTTTGGATTCATCCGATTGAGATGGCCTTTCATAGCCTCCACTTTTAAAACTCCTACATCATTCACCTCATAATATTGACGGCCTAAGTTACTTTCATCCACAACGTCAAAGTCTACGATTTCTAACTGACCAATTCCAGCACGGCACAATGCCACTGCCACATGGGATCCAACACCGCCTACACCGATGATCAGAACTTTTTTATCTTGTAAAGATACCATTTAGCCACCTCCTACAAAGGTTACTACTTCCATTGTGTCTGCAGGACTCACACGAGTCGATTCCCAGTCTGCTTTAGAAAGAATCTTCCCATTATATTCCACTACGATGCGATCCATTCGAAACGCTAGGGCTGCCAGTACTTCTTGCACTGTTTGCCCCTCATAATGATACGTTGCTCCATTTACTTTCATCATATCCTCCTAACTATAGCGTATGCTATATACCTATTTCAAACTAGTATCATACCAATTATCCGTCATGGCTCCTTCACCACATACTAGTATAAAAAAACAGCACGAAAAACCATACCCGCGGTGGTATGCCCCTTCATGCTGTAGCACTCTATCGTCTCACTATTCTGTTCCCCTTGTACATCCACTTAGATACACCTTCCATGCATACTCATATACGATATACCATCCTATAAAAGCACAAAAAAGGACATCCTGTTGGATGTCCTCAGTATGACGAATCAAACTTATCCTACGTTGGCATTATCCAAATCAGGTTATGGGTCAAAACTTTCGTTTACTCTCAGCCACTAGGCTCCCCAAAGTTCTCTTTCAGTATACGCTGATACGCCTCAATTTGCAAGTCTAAGTATCAACAACTTTTATCGTCTCCGTGCAGACACAGAGGCATAATTTTTAATCACAACGATAGGTGTCATTTGGCTATCATTGCCAAATGGATTATCGATTAAAATTTGTGCAATTTGCTGCGGTTTCAATCCACGACTATGTCCTAAGATAGCCGCTCGTTTTAAATCATTCACGTCCGCTACACAAGCCCCATAGGCACCTGTTGCTTTCATAATAGCATCGGCTACTGCATGTGGTTGTTTTGGTCCATATACAATGCATTTATCAAATGGAGGCATAGTCCCTGTCACATCATCTGTTAAGGATGCAGTCCGTGCCATTTGATAGAACACACCAGATTTTTTAAACACTTTAGCTACGGCTCCACAGAGGAAGGCAAACATCATTTTCCATTCCCCTTCTTTATCCATAGCTGCTTGCATACCATACACAGATGCCATAGAACCATCAGGATGGATAAAGCGATTTAAAAATTTAGCTTGCCAAGATACTTTTAAATCTTCTGGTCGTGTAAACTCCCCTTGCGTGATAGCCACGACGGATTCTGCTACGCACACAATATCTTCTGGTCCAATATAAGGACCTGCAAATTCTACGATAGCCTCTACGATATCATCTTTGTTCGTTAAAATGCGCGTAGGGATTGGTAATAGTTCTAATTCTGCCATGATGTACCTCCTATTTACGCATTGCTACTTCTAACTCTTCTGCAGTTAGAGTAATTCTAGTTTTTGAAATACGGTATGCCTCACGACCTACTACTTGATGGTAGATATCGATAGGCATGTCTGGGAATCCCACTAAGTCTTTACGAATATTACCACTATTAGCCGTCATCACTAGACGCAAACGAATGGTACTGCCTTGTCGTTGTTTATAGACTAACGCTTCCCAATAGCCATCATGACGTTCTGCCTTTGCATCGGTTAACCACGATTGAATTCGCACATTGTCAAATTGTTCTTGTGGTAATAAATGACGAGGGAACATATCCATGATGGTTCCGTATTGTTTACCTCTGTTCACAAATGGAATATCCGTAGATAACACTACTTGATCAAAACTAATGTCTTCTACCACAAATGGAGTGCGACGTTTCACCATGATCACAATGTCTTCATTGCCTTGGCGCCATGCAAATATGCGGTAGGCAATATAAATGATAGCAATGATACAGGCTATCCACACTAGGGTATCTATTAATGTGTAAATATACATAGTTCCTCCTATAGAGTAATGAGCTTAGCTGTTAAGCTAGTATCCTTGAAAATATCTTGTACGATAGACGTTACTCGATCCGCATGGCTAGTAACACAAACTTGTATAGAACCTTTTCTACCTGATGTCTGCTCCAAATCTTCTCCGTACAAAATAGCTCCTACAGCATCAGATGTTTCCC
Organism: Veillonella sp. CNR 79/14; assembly: GCF_003992185.1. Lineage (NCBI taxonomy): Bacteria > Bacillati > Bacillota > Negativicutes > Veillonellales > Veillonellaceae > Veillonella > Veillonella sp. CNR 79/14. Next base: position 6,623 of record NZ_RQVH01000004.1, read on the forward strand.
ACGCAGGGTCTACAAAGCAAATTTGTTCTTTAGCCAACTCACGCAGTATGGGTTCTACTAAGGGATAGTGGGTACATCCTAAAATGGCCACTTCCACATTTGCCTCTACCAAAGGCTGTACATATTCTTTTGCACAATGTCGTAAAACTGCATCATCTAAATGACCTTCTTCAATACAGGCCGCCAAATCTTTACAGCCTTGTTCTACTACTTTTACATGAGGCTTCAAGGTATGGACTGCATCCATATGTTTATGACTATTAATAGTCGCTACCGTAGCCATAATGCCTAAAGGTCCTTTACGTTTCTGTTTAACCTTAATACGCAGAGCATCATGAATCCCCTGTGCCATCCCCACAATAGGTACATCAAATTGTTTGGATAGTTTGTCCAAGGCTACCACAGAAAATGTATTGCAAGCGATGACTATTAGTTTCACTGGTTGGGCCACTAAAAACTCTGCAATTTTCGTAGCAATGCCTTCAATTTCCTCAATCGGCCTATTGCCTACTGGATTGTTTGCACTATCTCCAACATAAATAAAATCTTCTTCCGGAAATTCTTGTGCTAGCACAGATAATACAGACAATCCACCGATTCCAGAGTCGAATACTCCAATAGGTAATTCCTTCTGTATGGGCGTCATTCCCTACTCCTCCTCTGCTACGGCTTTCATGGGTTTAAAAAATATATCTGGCAAGCGAATAATTTTACCTGTTTCTTTAGCAGTAAACACATTTTGTGTTTCCCCTGTACATATCAATGCATTATCACTGTCACGGATAATCCGATATGTGAAAGTACATTGCGCCCGCGACAAAGAGGCTACTGTTAATTCCACCCGCAATACATCATCAAAGCGTGCCACTTCCTTATACTCACAGCTCACTTTTGTAATAGGAAAGACGATGCCCTCTTGCATCATGTCCCATAGACTAATACCACAGCGGCGAAAATATTCAATTCTCCCCATTTCAAACCACCGTAAATGATTCGTATGATGGGCAATCTCCATCATATCCGTTTCATAAAATCGGACACGTAAAGATGTAGAAATCATCGTATACTACCTTTCCTATGCAATAAGAGGCTCCAAAGAGCCCCTTTACTGATTAATCAATTGATCCGATAGGCACAAATTTTTGTGCTTTTTCCTTATGGGAAGCCTTAATATAGCGATTTGCTACTTTCATAGCAATTGCTAATACTGCCACATCATCCACCCAACCAAGACCTGGTACGCTATCTGGGATAAAATCAATAGGCAATATCAAGTATCCTAAAGCGCCTGCAATAACGGCCTTTACAAATGCTGGTGTATCTGTATCACGTAAACAATAATATAACATAACAGCTTTTCGTGCAAACATAATATTACGACCCATGCGATTCACAGTGGACATAAAGGCATCAGATGTAAAGGTTTTTCCATACTTAAGGATTTGTAAGATATTCATAGTTATAACCTCTCTGATTATTGTTTGAACTTGTCTTTTGCTTGTTCTGCTAAGTCGATGGCTTTTTCTTTTGTTTGTTCTGCCAATTCCACTGCTGTTTCCTTCACAACTTCCGCTTTTTCACGAATGTCTTGCACCGCTTCTTGTGCGTGATCAATCGCTTTGGCTGTCAATTCAGAAGCTTTTTCTTCTACTTGCTGTAATGTCGGCTCTACCACCTCTTTTACCTGTTGAAGTTTTGGTTCTACCTTTTCTTTTACTTGTTGTAATTTTGGTTCTACCACTTCTTTTACATCTTGCATAACAGCTGTGGCTTTTTCCACCACTGGTTCTACTTTAGTTTGTAAGGAATCATTTAATGTTTGTCGCACCGTATCTGCTTTTTCATAAGCGGCTTTTGTATATACGCTTGCTTTAGATGCTGATGTACCTGCTACGGCACCAGTTAAAGATAATGCTTCAGTTGCTAAAATTTTAAGCAAAGAGCCTACGCCTTTTGCAGCATGACGAGCATTATCTAGTAATTCTTCATTACCACTTTTCTCTAATGTGTCTTTCACCGTAGCTGCCAAGATGGATACGGTTCCTACTGCTAGATCTTTTACAGCACTTACATTAGCCAACAAATCAGATCCAACAAAAGAACCTGCAAAGCCTTTGGCACTTGCTAAGTAATCATTACCAGACACCTGTACATCATCTAAGAAATCTACAGTTTCATTACCCAACGGCTTATCCCGAAGTGGTGTATTCGCCAATGTGATGACTGTTTCTTTATTATGTTCATAAATATCTACTAAACGTTGACGATATTCTTCATAGTTCGGACATGCTGGCATACCATCTTCAATCCATTTGGCAGCCATTTTACCAATACCATAGGTAATAGCCGCTGCCACAGGGACGCGAAGAATCACTGTTGGCACGACTGTACATACTAACGCTGCTACAGCACTACCACCAAGACCCACTAAAAATCCAGTCACCCCTTCTTTAGCAGGGCATACGCCATATACTTGAGCAATGCGTGATACCATGTACACATCATTAGCCAATAAACCTACATAATTAAATTTTGGTAATGCCGCGATACCAGCTACACGAGCTGCTGCCCAACGGCAAATCATTTCTACTTCTTCTTGTACATTCGTTGCTTGAGGAAGTGTTGCATTATTGTATTCCAACTGCTCCATATTTGTCTCCTATATTGACCACAAAACATTAAATGTAAATGTACTTATTACCCTTATTGTATCAAATTTCTCAATGAATTACCAACTTGTTAGTCCACCGTCTACAGTCCAAGCTGCACCCGTCACGAAAGATGCTTTCTCACTGATAAGAAAAGCAATGACTTCGCCAACTTCTCGCGGTTGAGCAATCCGTCCTAATGGATAGTGTAAAGCCATTTCTTCCTTAGCTTTCACAATATCACCCGATGGTTCATTGGCTAATTGTTTTGCCACTAATGAAGTATCTACATCACCAGGACACACACAATTAACGCGAACACGATGAGGTGCCATTTCTAAGGACAGTGATTTCGTAAAACTCACTACAGCCCCTTTGGATGCTCCGTACACAGTGCACGCCACATTACCTTGTAGTCCTGCATCACTTGATATAGTCACAATACTACCATGCACTTGTTTCAAGTACGGTGCTGCGGCTTGGCATAAAAAAACGGTACCTTTTACATTGGTTCCAAACATCTCATCAAAGTTTTGCTCATCCACATCTTCCAATAGTCGCTCTTCATAATACCCAGCTGCCGTTACTAAGGCATTTAAATTGCCAAACAAACGAATCGTATCTTCCACAATACGACGGCAATTCATAACCTTACTTACATCTCCTTGCACAAATCGTACTTTCGAGGAAATACGGCGCAATTTTACCACCGCTTCTTGTCCATCCCATTCATTGCGGCCGTTAATCACCACACACCAGCCTTGCTTTAACAACAATTCTGCAGTAGCAAAGCCTATACCCGATGTGCCGCCGCTAATTAATGCTACTTGATTATCACTAAATTTTTGCATAGTTACTCCTACTATATAATCCCCTGTGAAAGTAAATAGTCATAGGACAATTTCATTAACATTGTCAGAGACATAGCGATAAACAAAAATCTCACTAGTCCTGCGCCTTTCACCATGGCTAACTTTGATCCCGCAGTAGCGCCAATAATTTGTCCCGCTGCAACTGCTAAACCATAGCCATAGTTCACTTGATCCATATAGATGAACACCATCAAGGACCCAAAGTTACTCACTGTATTTAGTACTTTGGCATTTCCTGATGCGCCTAAGAAATCATAACCCATAAACAAGAAATAGAATATTAAAAACACCCCTGTGCCAGGTCCAAGAAATCCATCATATAAGCCGATAACAATAGCCACTGCTACATAAGCAAGTAATTTCCATCCTGATTTACGTTCCACTTGTGCTATGGTACCCCAATCTTTTTTGGTAAGCACCACAATGAATACTGCCAACAATAATACAATAATCAGGGGTTTTAAAAATGTGCCTGGCACATAGACTGCTATATAGGCGCCTACCATAGAGATAAGCAGAGTGAATGGCATGATCCATTTCACTAATGTCCAATCTACCAATTTGTTTCTGGCGAAGTTAATCATTGCTGTGCCAGATCCAAAGACACTAGATAATTTATTGGTCCCTAAGCACATGGCCACCGGCATATTCGTCAGCATCAAAGCGGGTAACGAAATCAACCCACCTCCACCTACAATAGAATCAATAAACCCCGCTAGGGCTCCTGCAAAAAATAGTATAATACCTATGAGTAAATCACCTTCCATAGTATGAGCCCTCCTCTCTTATATACATCACTTTGATGTCTTATTGTATCTTCTAGTCCTCAATACGAGGCAAAATTTTATTATATCCATCGGCACCATAATTTAAGCACCGTTTCACACGGCTTATGGTCGCCGTGCTAGCTCCTGTTAATTCTACAATTTGCTCATACCCTGTACCTGCTTTTAACAGTCGTGCCACTTCTAAGCGTTGAGAGATAGATTTTAATTCTCCAATGGTACAAATATCTTCAAAAAATTCATAACATTCTTCTAGTGTTTCCAACGACAAGACCGCCCGAAATAACTGGTCATGTATTGGATTCTTAAGTTTTTGATTCAACCTTCTACTCCTTCATAATTCTATTCAGAATGTACTTTACTTCACTACCATTATACCATAGGAAATATCATACATATATCATTAATTCATTGTTCTTGTACAAAAAAACAGAGGGCAGTTGATACTCGTATATCAACTAACCTCTGTTGTATAATTGTTTGCTGATTCTTTTCACTTAGAACGCTGGGATAATAGATCCTTTGAATTCTTCTTGAATGAATTTACGTACTGGTTCAGATTGGTAAATGGACAATAATTTTTTATATGTTTCATTATTTACATCTTCTGTGCGAACAGCAATTACATTAGCATATGGAGAATCTGTGCTTTCCACTACAACAGCATCTTTTTGTGGGTTCAAACCTGCTGGAATTGCATAGTTTGTATTCACTGCTGCTACATCAACATCATTTAGGGAACGAGCAATTTGTGCCGCTTCTAATTCACGAATATCAATGTTTTTAGGATTGCTTGTAATATCTGCTACGGAAGATTTTACAGTGCCACCGTCTTTCAATGTAATCAAACCTGCTTGTTGTAATAATAGCAAGGCACGACCACCATTGGTAGGATCGTTAGGAATCGCTACAGTAGCGCCATTTGGCACATCTTTCAAATCTTTATATTTGTTAGAGTAAATTGCCATTGGTAACAAAATAGTTTTGCCGATAGATTGAATTTTCAAACCTTTATCTTTTACTGTATTATCCAAGAATGGTTGATGTTGGAAAGAGTTCACATTTAATTCTTTTTGATCTAAGGCAATATTCGGCTGAATATAATCGCTGAACTCAACGATTTCGATGTTCAATCCTTGTTTTGCTGCTTCACCTTTTACAAATTCCATAACTTTTGCATGAGGACCTGCTGTTACACCTACTTTAATTGGTGCATCTGCTGCTGGTTTTGCTTCTTCTTTACCGCATCCTGCTAATAGTAACACTAAAGATGCAATGGCTAATAAGCCGACTAAAATACGCTTCATAATATCTCCTTTATTTTTTATTTACTTTACGGGATAAATAGTCACCTACACTTTGGATGACTTGCACTAATACAATTAAGATGATGATAGTGGCTAACATCACATCTCCTTGGAAACGTTGGTATCCATAGCGAATCGCAATATCCCCAAGACCGCCGCCACCGATAGCACCTGCCATAGCAGAATAGCTAATTAAGTTAACGATTAAGACCGTAATATTATCGATTAATGTTGGTAACGCTTCTGGCAACAACACTTTCCAAATAATCTGCAATGGTGTAGCCCCCATGGATTGAGCTGCCTCGATAACACCTCCATTCACTTCTTTAATCGCTGTTTCTACTAAACGAGCCAAGAATGGAATGGCCGCCAATGTCAATGGCACGCAAGCTGCAGTCGTACCAATAGATGTACCTGCTACTAATCGAGTAAATGGAATGATAGCTACCATTAAAATGATGAACGGAATGGAACGTGTGGCATTTACGATAGCACCTAGCACTTTATTCACCGCTTCATTCTGCATGATATGACCACGGCTAGTGATGACTAAAATTACGCCCAATGGAACCCCTAATAGAACGGCTACTACAGTGGAAATCACCGTCATTTGTACGGTTTCTAAGAAACCTTGTAGCAATAAATTAATGATTTGCTGTGACATAACCGATCACCTCGCTTCCAATTGGTAAATTATGTAAGTAGTCGATAGCTGCTTCTGATTTAGCGCGCTCCCCTTTTAATTCTACGATCAAATGACCAAAGCTCATATCTTGAATATAATCTACACCGCCAAACAAGATACTTACATCTGTATCAAATTTACGAATAATGCTTGCCACTACAGGTTCATCTGTTACATTGCCTTTGAAAGTCAATCGTACAATCGGATTAGCTCCTTCTACCCAAGCTTCATTCAACGTCAAGTGAGCTAACGCATCTTCTGGCAAATCACGCCTGATAATAGCAGACACGAATTCTTTCGTTGTGGCTTGTTTTGGTTCTGTAAATACATCCACTACAGGACCTTCTTCAATAATCGTACCACCTTCAATAACAGCTACACGATCACAAATCTCTTTGATAACATTCATTTCATGAGTAATCAAGACGATAGTCAAGTTTAATCGACGATTGATGTCTTTCAATAAGGCTAAAATAGATTTTGTTGTTTGTGGGTCAAGAGCTGACGTAGCTTCATCGCATAATAACACTTTTGGATTACTTGCTAAGGCACGGGCAATACCAACACGTTGTTTTTGACCACCGGACAATTGAGACGGATAGTTGTCTAAACGATCCGACAGTTTCACGATGTCTAGAATTGGTAAAATACGTTCTCTAATTTCTTCTTTTGATAATCCTTGCAATTCCAATGGAAATGCTACATTGTCGTACACTGTGCGGGATGAAAGTAAATTAAAGTGTTGGAAAATCATACCAATGTGTTTACGTTCTTCACGTAATTCTACTGTGTTCAACTTCGTTAAATCTACACCGTCCACAATAACGGATCCAGATGTAGGACGTTCCAACATATTGATACAACGAATCAAGGTAGATTTACCGGCCCCAGATTGACCAATAACGCCAAAAATTTCGCCTTCTTCTATAGTTACATTAATTTCTTTCAAGGCTTCCACGCGGACAGCACCTTCATAGACTTTTCGAATCTGTTTAAGTTCTATCATGAAATCCTCTCCTTTTCAAACTAAATAAAAAAGAGCCCTCAGTTACCTAAGAGCTCTCGGGTATGCATAAATTGTACAATGTGAGTAGACAGACTGTCAATAATTCCCACTATACTACTTGCCTATCGTCTTTTATAACTTAAATCTATAACTCCATATTTAGAGGTGCTTACTCTTTATAACAAACGTGCTCCCGCCTAGGTAGGGGCCCCTATGTTAACTCACTATATACTTATTATATAATGATGAAATACACTCCCTTACATACAATTCACATACTAGCTAGTCTTGTTTCTGTAGCTTAATACCACCACGTTTTGCAATAAAAGCAGCCAAGAAAATGCCGCAACTACCAGTAATCAGCTGTGGCCAGCCCATGCTGAACAAGATGCCTTTTTGCATCGCTTCAGGAATGCCCGGCATCAACTGGAATAAAGCCAAGAATAGTCCATAAAGAACTACACTCTTTACAATGGCCCCTGTAATTGCTGTCATCCATACACGTTTTGTTCCTAATACCTTTACAGTAATTGCATATGCCATGCTACCAATAGCCACCACAGGTACAAATAAAGGTATGGTCAACATACCTTGTAAAAATGCCATGAGAGGCGTTACACAAGCTACAACGAATCCACTCCACAAACCATAGCGCCAGGTAGCCAATGCCGTACAAGCACCTACGATGGAGCCTACTAAAAATTGCACTAAACCGTGCATAGGAATAATCATGCGAAGAAATCCTTGGCTTAGCAAAGCAATAGCTAAGAGCAAGGCACTTCCTGTTATCGTTTTGACTGACATTATGCTAACCCTTCTTCCATTAAATGTTGTAATTGTTCAGCTAATACTTTTGCTGCTTTACCTGGTTTACCATCACCTACAGGTTCACGATTCAAGGTGGTAATCGGAATAATGCCACCAATGGTATCGGTGAAGAAGATTTCGTCTGCATCTTTTAGGAAAGCTTCATCAAATTCACGCTCAATAATCGTAATCCCTGCTGTTGGTGCTACACGAGTTACCACTAACTGACGGGTGATACCCTTTAAAATATGATGGTTGGCTGGATGCGTATAACACACACCATCTTTCATCACAAATACATTAGATGTAGCCCCTTCTGTAACAATGCCATCACGCACTAAAATAGCTGTATAAGCACCTTTTTTCTCGGCTTTTGTTTGTGCCAAAATATTAGGAATTAAGTTTAGTGTTTTGATGTCTACACGAGCCCACCGTTCATCCGGCAAGGTAATGGCTTTTACACCTTCTTGCAAGGCCCCTAAATCCGTTGTAATCGGTTTAATAAACATATACATTTGCGGTTCTAATTTAGAACGCTCAAACGCATGATGACGTGGTGTTACCCCACGAGTAATCTGTAAGTAAATATATCCATCAGTAATTTCACTTTGTTCAATCATGATTTCGTGCAACTCTTGCAACTCATCAGGAGGCATGCGCACAGGAATATCCATTTCACGCATCGAACGATACAAGCGATCTTGATGATAGGAAAAGGCAAAAGCGCGACCATTATACACCCGCACTACCTCGTATACACCATCACCAAAACAATATCCTCTATCATCAAGACTAACCACCTTGGCGCCAGACTCTACCATCTCGCCATTAAAATATGTTAATTCTTTCATAGTAACACCTCATAGTATACATACGAATCAAGTATTATCTTCATTATAGTACAGACAACTATAAAATTCTACACCTTTTACATCAAATCTCCTGTAGAAGCAAACAATCTACCACTGACGCAAACTAAGCAACGCGCAAGTTTGCAAATAACGTCCCTCCACCTGAGGAACGCGTTTACGAGTAGCAACCTTGTGGCGTTCCTTATTACCTAAATCACACAAACACAAGAAGAGCACGACATGTTCCGGAGCAAACCTAACCACTGTATCAGTTTGTGGAGGAATGTGTCGTGCTCTTCCCTTTGCAATATTCAGTAAAGAACAATACAGGCTGCATAGTGTTACAAGAAATGACTTACTTGCCTAACACATAAGCCCGTACTTGTTTCGGCAATGTTTCTAATCCTTTTGTCACGCCAAAAGACAAGATGACTGCGCTCACATACATAAGCACGACTGTCGTTGTTGTATATCCTAATCCGCCGATTTGCAAAACTTTATCTAACAGAATCAACATAAATGGATGTACCAAATAAATCCCATAGGATGCATTTCCCAATTCTGTCCAAAAGGTTTCCACGATGTCACTCATGGATGACACGGTGAAAGCCCATACAAAAAAGATACATCCCATCCCTGTGTATACCAATCCTTGTGGACTTAGCTGATGCACTGTGTAGATAGCCTCTAATCGAGTATATCCCCACTCTGCCATTACATAGTAATAGGAGCCTAACATAGCCACTAAGGATAAAATAAATCCAACCGTGATGCCGAAACCATGGGAGTCAATCCATTCCAACATCGTATCAAAGCGTTCTGCTAATATTCCACCTAATAGGAAAATCCATATATAAAATCCTACAAAATAATTGAGACGCATGCTAAAGATATACTGCAACCATTCTTGCGAAAATTGTACAGAGCCTGCCATATAAGAGGACCAATAATTCACTGCCATTTGCACAAAAAACAATATAGTCATCAGCACTATGGGAGCTTTCAGTATAGACCGTAGGGCCCATCGCCAAAGTGGCATCAAAGCGTAAAACCAAAGAAGTATGACTAGAAAATACAGGTGATACATACCATTTCCAAAAAGTAGAGTCAACCCTAACACATGTGGCATCAGTCCCCATGCGTTATGAGCTAATACCGCATTGTAGGCCGTATATAGGATAGTCCACACAATATAGGGATAGAGCACCACCTGCGTGCGACGGCGCAAAAAGTCAGAATAAGAAAAATCATCCTCCACCGATGTATGATAGAACAACCCGAAGGCAGACAAGAAGAAAAAGGCAGGCACTGTAAAGCGAGACACAATTTCTAACAGTCCTAATAGATGTATATTAATCGTAGGGTTCGCTAATGCATAGGACCCTACATGGATACCGATCACACCTAACATACATAGTCCCCGCATATAGGTAATGGCCGGTATAGCTGGTTTTCTCATAATTCCTCCAAAAAAGAGGGGCTACGCCCCTCTCTCCTTGTATTGTATTACCTTATTGAGCCTTTTGTTTTGCTTTTGCAGCTGCTGCGTCTGCTTTTGCTTTATTAGCTCTTGCCTCTGCTTCCGCTTTTGCTTTTGCCTCAGCTTCTGCTTTAGCTCTTGCTTCTGCTTCACGGCGTAAACGCAACTCTTTTTGTAACGGAGCTACAGGTTCACGATACACGGTAATATCTGTTTCGAATAATCGTCCCCATGGGAATCGAGCGGATACAGTGCGTGGATCCAACTTTAAATAAGTCGCTGCAAAGTCTTGCACTCGCTCACCCATATAACTTTCCAAAGTTTCATTTAAGGTTCCTGTATATTTCACATTATCTGTACGAATGGAATCTTGCATACGATACACATCTTTACGAATATTTGCTTGGTATGCCCAATTATCCAAATATTGTTGTGTCAACATATTTCGATGACTTTGATCATCCATATGCACTCCTAAAATACCCTGTGCTATGGCATAGCCAATAGTATTACTTGCCGTATTCCATCCATTATAAGCACTAACTTTATACAGTAAATCCCGTTGATACAATCCATAGACCAATGTATTATCCGATCCATTGGAATAGGCAATATCTGCAATACTAACAGGTACTCCTTGATTCATAGCTGCTTGAATATGGTCTAAAAATTCATTGGTACTTCTAGAAATCATAGGGAAGTTTTCAAAAGCTTCTGACTCACCTGTCACTGTACCTAATGGCGTATTTACTGCTAGTAACACAGATGGTTTTCCTTTAGTTTTCATCGTGCCACCTACGGCCACTACATGTTCAGCAATTGTTTTTTCTACTTTTTGGTCCTCATAATGTGGTACTGTCTCACCACCACCACCTAATGGATAAATAACCTCAAATGTCGGTGTCAAGTGATTGCGATCCACATGGTCACGAGCGATTAATAACAATCCTAATTGATCTGCTCCTGGGAAACTACCATATTGCGTAGGGGAAAGTCCTTTACTATATTTTTGTAAATAACGACCTTCCATAGCCGATTGAGATAAACTACTAGTATCGTCATGACCTAATGCAAAATATTTAAATACACCTTTTTTAGTGATATCAATTAATTGACGATTAATTTCCATATTTTTTTGACGACGATGGAACCAGTCCTGTAAAAATTCCACTGGCACCGTAGCTTGCAACATGAACAACTCTTTTTGTTCATCTGCCGTCAATTTTTGACTGTCCAATTTATCTTGTAAAGCAGCAATACGGAAAATAGTCGGGCCATATTGATCATAATAGGCTGGCTCCACACCGCCACCACTAGCACGAGGAGAGCGCATCACCGTACCAAATGCATACATTGGTATATTAGGATATTTTTTGTGCAAATCTTCAATATGATGTACTCGATATTCCAAAGTATGTAAATCTAAATTGTGTTTTCTAGAATCTACAAGGCCTCCATAGATTAAGGAGTCTGTACTTAACACAAGCACATCTGCTTTACTAATATTCTCATCAACCCATTTCCAAATCGCTTCTGCATTTCCTTGAAAGTTACGACCTGAAATGTAATATTGAGGTGGTGTTAACACCGTATATCCTGCATCTTGAGCCGTAGCCACCGTATAAGCCAAACTCACTGGGCGGTCATCTTGTGGTACATAGAGTACTGTCGTAGCCTCTGCAGTGATCGCATGGCTCAATACCGCAGTTGCCACCGCTGTAGCCATAATCGCAAACTTATGTCGCCATTGTTGTTTTCTCATGTTTTATATATCTCCTATTTTATAGTATTCTTTGCTTATTATCTTGATTAGTCATATGTAAATTATCGATGAATCCGATCAATACGCGGCAGATTCCAATGATACTCAATGGCTATCATGCGAATGATAAAAACGATAAGGAATGTCACATAGGATGCCACTATTTGATGTCCTATACCATACACTACGAAGTAGGCAATCCCACCTAATAAAGCTGGCAAGGCATACACTTCTTCTTTCAACACACTCGGCGTGCGATGTGCTAAAATATCTCGGATAATACCGCCACCCACAGCTGTAATTCCACCTAACACAACGGTGAGCACCAAGTTAGTTGGATCTGTAGCTATCCCAATAGTCGCTCCTGTCACTGTAAACGAAGCCAAACCTAAAGCATCTGCTATCAGATACACTTTCGTCGCACCTTTACCTTCAATATAACGATTCCAGCCATAACGATACATGATAAACATGATCCCAACCGTAATTAACGTGATAGAAATATATAAGCCCGTTTGCAAAGATGTGGGCGGTATGCGTCCTACCATAACATCTCGTACAATCCCACCGCCAATAGCAGTTACCAGCGCCAAAATCAGTATACCAAAAATATCCATACGCCGTTGAATCCCCAAAAGTGCGCCAGAAATCGCAAAGGCAATTGTTCCAATAATGTCAAATAATAACCATAAAAAATCCATACAAAGCCTCCTCATACGGAATTATTGTACCATTCTTTTGAGCAAGATACTAGACATTTTATAAAGCGAAAAGGACGGTTGTATCCGCCCTTTTTTATTACCCTCATGATGAGGAATTTTACACTCTATTCCAGAGTTATAAGTATCTTGTCACAAAATACAATGATATAACAATAAAAGCGTCTATGCAGTGCATAAACGCTTTTAAACCTTGGCGGAGAGAGAGGGATTTGAACCCTCGGTACGGTATCACCGCACACATGATTTCCAATCATGCTCCTTAAGCCGCTCGGACACCTCTCCAAGTGAATACTTAACTATTATAAACCACTAAATATATTCCGTCAAGCACTTTTTTCTTCCGCGCAGAGGAACACCATGTCGCGTAGAACGTCCCGTGGCACTGTAATTACCTAAATAGCACAAACACTAGAAAAGCGCCGCATGTTCCGAAACAAACCTAACCACTGTATCAGTTTGTGGAGGAATGCCATTAGGTGTAGTAGCCTTGTGGCATTTTTTACACCTAAATCACAAAAATGCAAGAAGAGCACGGTGTACCCCCATCCCGTGAGGAACGCCATGTCGCGTAGAACGTTCCGTGGCACTGTAATTACCTAAATAGCACAAACGCTAGAAAAGCGCCGCATGTTCCGGAACAAACCTAACCACTGTATCAGTTTGTGGAGGAATGTGCGGCGATTTTCCCTTACACTAACAATAAAGAGCCACGGACAGAATAGCAACACAAGAGACGATTTAGCGAGGCAAGTACCCCAAATGCTGCAGCAATATTTTGACTCCAATCAGAATCAATATAACTCCTCCTGCCATTTCGGCTCTTTCACGAAATGCTTTCATCATATGATATCCACTAAATATGCCCACGAGACATACCAAGAAGGTAATCACTCCTATGGTGAGCGATGTAAAATATATATCCACATGCAATAGTGCAATGGTAACCCCTACAGCTAAAGCATCGATACTAGTGGCAATGGACAATGCTAACATCTCTTTCCAATCCACGGAAGATGTATCCTCTTCCTCATCGCTAAGAGAGGTACGAATCATATTAATACCCAAATAGCCTAAAGTCATGAAAATAATCCAATGGTCCCACTCATCAAAATTCTGCGAAAATTGAGCTCCTACAGCTGCCCCTATGATCGGCATTAAGCACTGGAATGCACCAAACAAGAATGCCAAAGTGATTTTTTTCATCTTTGGATCCGCTTTCATCTGCGATGATTTACAAATAGAAACCGCAAAGGCATCCATGGCAAGACCTACCGACAAAATCAATATTTCAAGGTATGACACAAGTCCCTCCTGCAAATAACAACAAAAGTGCTTGGCAATCCCAAGCACTTTTTCTTAAAAACATTACATTTCATATAGAGAACTGTAATTGTTTTTAGTACTAATTTTATTATTATACATCACCTAAGGCTAATAGGGAATAGGCTTCTAATCCCATTGTGGTATCATTTTCAATCTGTATAGTTCGTTGCAACTCTGTACGTAACGATTCCAATACTTGTTTTGTAAAGAATTGCCCCACATCTGGATGCACCACAATGGACACATCCGTTTTTAATCGACCAAAGCGATACAATTCCCGCAGACGTCGTAAGATTTGCAAATACACAGTTTCTCCTTTTAGTACATGTCCAGTACCACCACAACTGGAACAAGTATCAAAGAGGATAGATGGAATACTTTGGCGCTCCCGTTTCCGTGTCAACTCCAACAAACCTAAGGAAGTAATACCACATACCACGGTTTTAATAGGATCCTTTTTCACTAAGTGGTTCATCAACTGTACTAGTTCTTCCATATCCTGTTTAGGCATATCTATAAAATCGCAAATAATGATTCCTCCAAGATTTCGCAATCGCAATTGTCTGGCAATCATATGGGCCGCTTCTTGATTCACTCGTTTTGCCACCTGTCCCACTTGTTCATTCTTACCACTGTAATGAGCAGAGTTTACATCAATCACAGTGAGTGCCTCTGTTTGATCAATCTGTAAGGAGCCACCAGAGGGTAGATCAATGCGATGATTTAAAAGAGCATCAATTTGTTCTTCAATACCATGTGTTTTAAAAATATCTTCCTTTTGATTCCAAAAGCTGACTTCTACAGGCTTACCAAATCGTCCTGCTCCTAATAATTGTTGCAACTCTTCATAAGCAGCTGCATCATCCACCATAATAGAACCTACCGTAGGTCCTACGTAGTCACGAATGACACGATACCATAGGTTGGCATCTCCATAGATTTCCGTTCCATTCTGTGCTACCTTGTAGCGCTTTTGCAAGTGTTCCCAAGTCTGATGTAAATAGGCCATATCACGAGCAATTTCTTCTTCACTAGCCCCCATAGCTGCGGTGCGCAAAATAAATCCTACACCTCGCTCTAAATAAGGTTGTGCCATATCTTTCAAAAACTGACGCAACTCTGGGTCTGTAATCTTTTTAGAAATATGAATCTGTTGATCTTGTGGCAATAATACCATATAATGACCAGCCAAACTAACATCAGTAGTGACACGAGCGCTTTTTCCCAGCATGGCATCCTTCACAACTTGAACTAATAAGACTTCCCCTACATGTACTTTTTTTTGTTTCCCTTGTTCTTGTAGGTTTAGGTACACATTTTGCCCGATGCCAATGTCGAGGAAAGCTGCACTCATGCCAGGCAGAACATTTTTCACTACCCCTTTATACATATGATTTACACGATTTGATTGCTGTGGTCGTTCATATATAATTTGTTGTAAATCCCCTGTCTCATCCACAATGGCAAGACGGGTTTCCTCTTTCATCACATTGGCATATAATCGATTCATAGTCTCTCCTTATTCCACTTCTAGAGGCGTAATACAAGCCCCATCCGTTTCAATCAAAATCGCTTCACGGTGAATAGAATAACTATCTGTTACGGGCCAACCGTATTGCTCTTTGCCCAATTTCCACATATCCCCTGGCTTCATAGTCCCTTCTGGATATACGCCAATAGCCATACGAATTGTTACCATATCTCTGTCTACCTTTGCTACCAAGGGTTCTTTAATGAAATGTTTCACATCAATCATTCTTGTTTTCTTCGGTGTTACCTTTTCATATAATACTTCGTCTGCACTATTAAAAGGTTCCAGCAACTGTTCCCAATTTGCGTATTCTACAGTCGGACCTGTCACCTCATAGACTGCATAATTGCATATGGCCATCATTTTTTTCACTTTATCCGGCATGAATCGTCCATCCAACACTTCTAAGCCTTTTGGTGCTGATTGTGAAAGTCGGCTCATCAATTCTTCTAATGACCCTTCTGCTAACACATCCATATCACAGTATTCAGCACTGGCCGTGATACCCAAGGCAAGGGCAGAGGAAAAGCTAATCTTCATATGTGGATTAAATCCCTCAGAATAAGCCATTTTAATCCCACTACGACGAATCATACGCTCTATGGCGGAAGCATAATCTAAATGGGATAAAAAGCGAAGTTCTTCTCCCTTATGTAAGGCCAAACGTAACTTTCTCAACACGTCCACCCTCCTTATAATCAATAATCGGTGTGCCTAGCTCTGGGCAAGCATTACAGCCATTACATGGCTTACGACGGCAATCCCACGTCAACGTACCTTCTACAGCACGCTCCCATTCACGTTGTAAAAAGGCTTTACTTACGGTGTCATCAATATGTTCCCAAGGCAATGCCTCTTCAAAGCTGCGGTCACGGCGAGCATAATAATCTGGATCAATATTCGTATCTTTGAAAGCCTGCATCCAGGTATCGTATTTAAAATACTCTGTCCAGCCATCAAATTTACAGCCCTGTTTCCAAGCCTCTATGACGGATGGCGCTAATCGTCTATCTCCACGAGCAAAGATAGCCTCTAAATACCCTGTATGTCCATCATGATAATGATAGGAAATATTCCGATTGTTGATAAGGGATTTTAAATATCTCTGTTTACGATGAATTTCCTCTACATCTTGTTGACCATACCATTGGTAAGGGGAGTGTGTTTTCGGTACGAAGAAAGAACAACTCACTGTCACCTTGCCATTGCGTTTGCCTGTAATATCTCGGTGCAAATCTAATACTTTATAAGCTAAGTCAGCAATGCCTGCTACGTCTTCATCGGTTTCCGTCGGTAAGCCCATCATAAAGTATAATTTCACTGTGTTCCAACCAGATTTGAAAGCATTTTCACAAGCTGCCATCAAATCTTCTTCACTAACACCTTTGTTAATCACATCACGCATACGCTGAGAGCCTGCTTCTGGAGCAAAGGTTAAGCCACTTTTACGCACTTGCTGCACTTTTTTTGCAATATCAATAGAAAATGCGTCAATACGCAAAGATGGTAGACTAACACTGACTTGTTTATCTTTAAATTCTTCCATCAGCATATCTACTAATTCTGGCAATTTAGAATAATCTGCAGAACTTAGAGACATTAAAGAAATTTCATTATATCCGGTATTGGCGATAATATCCTTTGCCATTTGTAATAACCGTTCCGGCGTTCTTTCACGAACAGGACGATATAACATACCAGCTTGGCAGAAACGACAGCCTCGCAAACAACCACGGAATAATTCTAATACAGCCCGATCATGGACTACGTCTAAATATGGCACAATAGGTGCTGTCGGATAATAGGAGTGTTCTACATCTTCTACGATACGTTTTTTTACAACTGCCGGCGCTTCCTCTGCCAAAATTTTTAACCCTTTAAAATGACCGTCCTCTGTGTATTCTGGCTCATATAAAGCAGGTACATAGGTCCCTTCAATTAAGGCTGCTTTGCGCAAGAATGCCCCTTTACCGCCTGGAAAACCTTTCGCTTTTTCTGTTTTAAATAGTTCTACAAATTCCACAAGCCATTCTTCCGATTCACCGATAGACACGATGTCAAAAAAATCTGCAATAGGCTCAATATTATATACACAAGGTCCCCCTGCTAATAGCAATGGGAAAGACATATCTCGATCTTTGCTATAGAAAGGGATCTCTGCCATATCCAGCATATTCAAGATGTTGGTATAGCTCATTTCATATTGCAATGTAAATCCCAATAGATCAAATTCGCGAATTGGCGTTTTGGTTTCCAAAGAAAATAAAGGAATCTTACGGTCTCGCATTTCCTTTTCCATGTCGTGCCAAGGCGCAAAGACACGCTCAGCCACCACATCTTGACGTTCATTTAACAAACCATATAAAATTTTTATTCCTAAGTGGCTCATACTTACTTCATATACATCAGGAAATGCCAAGGCCATTGTCACATCCACTGTACTGTGGTCTTTTACAATGCTATTCCATTCCCCTCCGGTATAGCGAGCCGGTTTTTCCACATGTTGTAACCATGATGGATCTAAGTGAATCATACAACCTCACTAGAGGCATAAGCCTCATTTCTAACAATTAAAACATGCGTTTTTTCTGACGCATTACTATATTCAATAATAAACCTATACTCAATAAATTGGTGGTCAAAGCACTAACACCATAACTGATGAAAGGCAATGGGATTCCTGTTACTGGCATAATCCCTGTCGTCATACCTACATTGACTAAGACTTCAAACAAAAACATAGACCCAATACCTGTAGCAATTAGCATACCAAAGGGATCTACTGATCGTTTGGCAATTAAAAAACTACGATATACCACCACTAACAATAATCCTAAGACCACACAACACCCAAAAAGACCCAATTCTTCTCCGACCACGGAGAAAATAAAATCTGTATGGTTTTCTGGCAAAAAGTTCAGTTGACTTTGGGTTCCTTCAAAAAGGCCTTTTCCAAATAGCAAACCTGAACCAATTGCAATTTTAGATTGGATAATATGATATCCTGCTCCAAATGGGTCTACATTGGGATTCAAAAATACCATAATCCGTTGTTTTTGATACTCTTGTAAAACAAACCAACTTAGCGGAGCTAATGCTACCATGGTACCTACCATAATCTGCACTAATCGCATTCGAATACCACTAACAAAAAGCATGCCTGCCAAAATAGCCACATACACTAAGGATGTTCCCAAGTCAGGTTGCTTAAATACTAGTAGTGCTGGAATTCCTAAAAACAAGAATACTGGCAACAGTTCTCTAAAGGAATTTAATTTTTCTACCCGACTTTCCAACATATTGGCAAGGCTAATGATCATCATCAGTTTTGTAAACTCTGATGGTTGGATAGTAATCGGACCAATCTGAATCCAGCGCTGCGCACCCAGTGCTGATGTACCCACGATCATAACAGCCAATAACATGAGGATGGTAGCTGCATAAATCCATTTAGCATAGGGACGCAAACGCTCATAATCTAGCCATTGTAGACCTACAATGGCTATGATATTTAATCCAAAAAATAGTAATTGCTTTGATACCAGTCCCGTTAGTTGTAAACCTTCGCGATTCACATGCGTAGCACTACCAATCACAATGCATCCTATGATGATAAGGCTAATCGTAGACAGCATCAAAATCCAATCCCATTCTCGTATAATTCTCTGCCACATAGTATACTCCTAGTCTACTTTTTGCTCTTTTATAGAAGATGTGCCCGTTTTGGAATCACCTTTTTTCCCGTTCACTGGTGCAACAACCGGTTTAGGAATATGAAAATATTCTTCTAAAATAGGGCGTACAATAGAGCCGGCTGAGCTAGCTCCAAAGCCACCTTGCTCCACAAGAGCTACCACAACAATACGGGGTTTGTCATAAGGTGCATAGGCGACGAACCAACCGTGGTCAGTACCAGTAGCATTCTCTGCAGTTCCTGTTTTACCAGCTACTGCTAGGGATAATCCTTTAAAAATTTCCCCTGCTGTACCGCCTTCCAACGTTACGTCTCTAAGACCATTACGAACAATATCCATAACTGCTTTAGACACTTGTAAAACGCCTAGCTTCTTAGGTCCAAAGATTTCTTCTGGCGTTCCATCTGCATTATCAATGCGGCTCACCACATACGGTTGGTAACGAATCCCTCCATTGGCAATTTCAGACATAACCACTGCCATCTGTATAGGCGTGACTAAGGTAAAAGACTGACCTATAGCAGCATCAAAAGTTTCCCCTAAATACCAATCTTGATTAAATACTTTCCTCTTATATTCTGGACTAGCTAAGTTACCACGACCCTCATCATAGAGCTTAATACCTGTCTTTTCTCCTAATCCAAAGATTTTAGCATATTTATCAATATTTTCTATCCCTAAGCGATTACCCATTTCATAGAAATACACATTATCAGATTTGGCTAAGGCTTTATTAAAATCAAGCCAGCCCAAGGCTTCTCCCTCTGCATTTCGCTTATCAATTAACCAGTGTTTACCACTATCGTAAATCATTTCATTAGGAGTTACTTTTTTTAATTCTAATGCGGCTGCGCCAGTAATAATTTTAAAAGGAGATCCTGGTGGATATTCACCAGTAACTACTTTATTTTCAAAAGGATGATTCGCATCAGTATTGAGTTGATTCCATTGTTCTGTGGTAATCCCTTTGGCAAACCAATTCGGATTAAATCCTGGGGCACTAACCATCGCCAATACAGCTCCTGTGTTAGGATCTAGGGCCACAACGGCAGCACCCTTTGCAGGAATACCTTGCGATCTAAGAGTAGCTAATTGATCATACACAGCTTTTTCAGCCACTTTTTGCAAATTCAAATCAATTGTTAAATGAATATTTCGCCCTGGTACTGTATGTTTACGGCCTACTTCTTCCACAGGTCGTCCGCTGGCATCTACCTCTACTTGACGACCACCATCAACACCGCGCAAGACAGAATCATACATTTTTTCAAGGCCCGATCTTCCTAAAATCGTGCCCGCTCCAATAGGACCTCCAGAGTTTGTTCCTTCCAATTCTGCTTGCTTTACTTTTGCCAATTCTTCTTCGCTCACTTCTCCTACATAGCCCAATAGTTGGGATGCCATTGTATCATAAGGGTAATAGCGAAGTGGTTCTACATCTACTGTAATACCTGGTAATTCGTGGCGATGTTCTTCAATTTTTGTAACCTTATCTAAGGTTACATCACCAGCCAGTCTAATTGGTTCATAGCCACCTTTATGAGCTTCTATTTTGTCTGCTAAGGTTTTCACTGGCACTTGCAAATAAGCAGCCAATTGTTCTAACACTTTTGGATCTGCCTGTTTTCCAGTGGGCAACATAGATACCATATAAGCAGGTCGTGAGCCGACGACAATTTGACCATTTCGATCATACATCAAGCCCCTAGTGGCCGTCATAGATAAGATACGTAACCGGTTCCCCTCTGCTTTTCCACGGTAATAATCACCTTCAATGGCTTGTAAGTAAAATACACGTCCTAATAAAACAGCAAAAACGAGGATGACTATGGTTAACAACACATCAAAGCGTGTAGTTTTTTTCTTTTTATATAGTGCTTTTAACATAGTCTCTCCTTTCTACCACATGTATTCATCTTTTTCTTCCCAGCGCCATACTAGTTTATGCACTAAGATTCCCACTAAGGCATCAATACCTATCGAAGGAATACCATGATTCCAAATATAGGTAGTCAATACGATAGGCTCTTGCACAATCCACAATAAGCCTATTTGTACTAGCATCACTAACGCCGCTCCTAGTCCAATCCACCCAGCACTGGCATACCATTGTTCTTCATAAATAGTCAACTGTATGGACCCTAAGGCATAACTCACTGCGGCATAGGATACCACATGTAATCCAAAATAATTACCAATCATCACATCTTGGACAATACCCCCTACAACAGCTAATAGCAGTCCAGAGGAACGCCCTTTCAGTATAGTAACGACTAAGGCAATATCTAGCAACAAATGAGGTGCCCAAGAGTAGGGAAACCATCTAGGTACGACTAAAGATTGGATAATAATCACACCTACTAACATCAATGTCCAGGCAAATCGCTTCATTGTTGCACCGTCCCTTTAGCACCTTCTACTTGATCTCGTTGCGTGCGAGGAATCAATTTTGGCTCTAATTTTGGCGTTTCTGGTCGCGCTGTAAAGGATTTGGTAATGACGAATACTTCTTCTAAACTTTGAAAGTCTACCGTAGGCTCAATGATTGCATGTTTCACAAAACCTTCTTCATCAGTCACAATATCTTTCACATGACCTAATAATAATCCCTTTGGATACATACCTCCAAATCCTGAAGTTACAATTGTATCGCCTTTTAGCACATCACCATTTAAGGCAATGTTCACCATTTGTGGCTCCATAGGGCGATTCCCATTCCCTTTCAGTATAGATGCAATTCTAGATTCTGGTCGTTGCACGATAACACCAGTAGCAGATCTTGGATCTAATATACTTTGTACCCGTGCAGAATGTTCATATACATCTGACACAAAGCCTACGACCCCACGAGGAGCAATAACTGCCATATTAGGCTCTACCCCATCTACACTGCCTCTACTAATAGTGAATGTATCCGTCCAAGCCCCTCTATCACGAGTCACTACAGAGGCTGCTAATAAAGCAAATTGGGGTTGCTCTCCTTTAAATTGTAACAATTGGCGTAAACGAATATTCTCTGCTACCAATTCATCATAGGCCACTTGCTTTTGCTCTAATTCTGCATTGCGTTCCTCTATATCAGACATATCTTTCACACGTAGAATACCATCATCCATAATCGCAATCCCCGTATGTATTCCTTCTAGGAAACGACTAGCTCCATAAGTAAATGGGGCCATCAAATTTTCTAGAGTTACTGTTACTACTGGAACTTGTGTTCTTTGTTTCCACACATAACCAAAAATACCTAGTACAGTACAAAGAATGACGATCATAGTCAACCATTTGCGTTCAGATTGTTGCATTAAGATCGCCCCTTTCGTAATTTACTTGCCACTAACAATCGTTCTAAACGTTGCACATCTGCGGCAGCTCTTCCTAAACCAAGTGCCACCGTATCGCCTGGCGTATCTGCAATGCGTACAGGAATGCCTAGTTCCTCTTGGATGTGGCGGTCTAACCCTTCAAGTAAGGACGTACCTCCCGTAAGGAGCATGCCACTTTCCATAATATCTGCCACTAATTCAGGTGGTGTTTTTTCCAATATACTGCGTATAACAGCCACCATATCTGCAATAGGTTGTCGCAAAATTTCATAGACTTCGCTTTTACGAATGATACAGCGTTTGGTGAGTCCCGTTTCAGAGTGACGACCTACGATAGTGTATTCCCCTTCGATAGATGGAGCGATCGCACAACCAAGAGTTTGCTTAATGTCTTCCACTGTTTCATCGGATACCATAATAGAAAACTCATTACGTATATAATGGTAAATAGCTTCGTTTAATTCATTACCACCAATCCGTGATGTGCGGCTCGCTACTTTACCCCCCATGGATAAAATAGCTACATCCGTAGTACTACCGCCAATATCGACAGCCATACTACCACGGGCCTCAAAGATAGGAAGCCCTGCACCAATCGCTGCTGCTACTGGACTTTCCAGCAAATGAGCTTCCCGAGCTCCTGCCTGAATGATGGCATCTGTCATCGCTCTTCGCTCTACATCGGTAATCCCACAAGGTACTGCCATGACGACACGAGATCTGCGAACCGCCTTGGACGCTTTGTTCATAAAATACTTTAACATGGACAACACAATGCGATAGTCCACAATAAAGCCCTCTTTCAGAGGACTCATAGGCGCCAATGTTTCTGGATTACGCAATAACAAGCGTTGTGCATCTTCCCCAACGGTGACAATATTCTCTTGCTTTGCATCCGTTGCCACGATGGATGGTTCTGATACAACCACCCCTCGACCTTCCACAAAAATATGCGTGTGAAAGGTACCAATATCTATTCCTAAATCTCTTCCTAATGAAGAAAATAATTTCATCGAATCTCTCCTTATAAAGAATTCCGTATTCTATTAATTGTAACATACTTTAAGGAGATTATAAATAAAAAAGCCAGCAGTTCCTAAGTTCTACTGGCTTTCAGTCTATTTACTTTATTCCCACTCAATGGTTGCTGGTGGTTTACTTGTAATATCGTACACGATACGGTTAATGTGGTTTACTTCGTTCACGATGCGGCGGGAGATAGTATCCAATACGTCATAAGGGATACGTGCCCAATCAGCTGTCATAAAGTCAGTTGTAGTTACACCGCGCAATGCCAATGTGTAATCATAGGTACGGAAGTCACCCATAACACCTACTGTGCGTGTACTTGTTAACACCGCGAAGTATTGATTAATGGAACGATCTAAACCAGCTTTTGCGATTTCATCGCGAAAGATGTAATCCGCGTCACGCAATACATCCAGTTTATCTTTTGTCACTTCACCCATGACACGAATCGCAAGACCTGGTCCTGGGAATGGTTGACGCCATACTAGGTAATCTGCCAAACCAAGTTCAGCACCTAATTGACGAACTTCGTCTTTGAACAAGTTGCGAAGTGGTTCGATTAAACCTTTGAAATCTACTACTGCAGGTAATCCACCTACGTTGTGATGAGACTTAATGACTTCTGCTTCGCCAGTGCCAGACTCGATTACGTCTGGATAAATGGTACCTTGTGCTAAGTAATCAACGGAACCAATTTTGCGACCTTCGTCTTCAAAGACACGGATAAACTCTTCACCGATAGCTTTACGTTTCGCTTCTGGATCTTCAAGTCCTGCTAATTTTGTTAAGAAACGTTCTTCTGCATCCACACGAATGAAGTGCATACCAGAATCTTTGAACGCCGCTTCTACTTCGTCACCTTCGTTTTTACGCATTAAACCATGGTCAACGAAGATACAAGTTAATTGGTCCCCTACAGCTTTGGAGATTAACGCCGCAGCTACGGAGCTATCAACACCACCAGATAATGCCAATAATACTTTGCCATCACCTACTGTATTGCGAATCTCTTCAATAGCAGTTTTTGCATAGTTTGCCATCGTCCATTGGCCTGTGCATCCACATACTTCATACAAGAAGTTGTGCAACATTTCTTTACCATGTTCTGTATGTAATACTTCTGCATGGTATTGCATAGCATATAAACGACGCTCTTCGTTTTGCATAGCTGCTACAGGGCAATCTTTTGTATGTGCCACGATTTTGAAACCTTCTGGCACTTTTGCCACATAATCTACATGGCTCATCCATACGATTTCTTCTTCTGAAAGTCCTTTAAATAATGGTGAGGACACATCTACATGAGTTGGAGTTTTACCAAATTCACGTGTTTCCGCAGACGTTACATGACCACCTAATGTATGTGCCATAAATTGCATACCATAGCACATACCCAATACTGGAATGCCAAGTTCAAATACTTCCGCTTCCATTTTGGGAGCACTGTCTTCGTATACGCTAGCAGGACCACCTGTGAAGATGATACCTTTTGGCTGTAATTCTTTAATTTTTTCTAATGCTTTATTGTACGGATATACCTCACAATACACATTATTTTCACGTACACGACGCGCGATCAGTTGGTTATATTGACCACCAAAGTCAACGACAACAACCATCTCTTTTTGTTCCATTCTGTCCTCCCACAATCTTCTGTTTATAACTTCAATATATAAACACTATATATTAAATATTATACCCTATGCACTAAGTTTTGACTAGAATCGGAAGTCACGTTCTCCCTCTTCCATTTGCGCAATATAAGCTTTGGATTTTTCTTTCACTAGATCATTTTTAATGGAGTCTAATTGCACGTCGATAACAGCCGCACCAACAGCTTTTGTTTCCTCATCTGCATAGTCTAGTAAATACTCTTTCAATGTCATCAACGCATTCGGTTGACAACAGTTAGAAATTTGTCCACTCTTAGCCAGTGCCATAAAGCGGTCACCTGTACGTCCTTCACGGTAGCAAGCCGTACAGAAGCTTGGTACATATCCTAATTGCAATAACCATTCCACAATTTCATCCAAGGAACGGCGGTCGCTCGTATCAAATTGAGCAGAATTTTCTTCTTCTGGTTCTTCTTCTACATAGCCACCGACAGATGTACGAGACCCTCCAGAAATTTGCGAGATACCTAAGGCTAAACCACGCTCACGCATAGCTTGACTTTCACGAGTAGACATAATCATACCTGCATACGGTGCAGACACACGAATCAAAGCTACAATTTTTTCAAAAATATCGTCTGGTACAGCATTACTGAAATCATCTACATCGATATCATCAGCTGGACAAATTCGAGGCACACTGATCGTATGCGGGCCTACACCAAACTTCGCTTCTAAATGTTCTGCATGCATCAACAAGCCTACGAAGTCATATTTGTAGTGTTCCAATCCATAAAGGACGCCAATGCCCACGTCATCAATACCTGCCTCCATAGCGCGATCCATAGCCGTTGTATGGTATGCATAATCGCTCTTAGGGCCTGTTGGATGAAGGGCTTCATAGTTTTCTTTATTATATGTTTCTTGGAACAATGTGTACGTACCAATACCTGCCTCATGTAATTTTCGATAATCTTCTACTTCACACGCCGCAATATTGACATTGACTCGACGTATTTCTCCATTATCTTTTTTGATGGAGTAAATCGTATCAATACATTCCAAAATATATTCCAGTGGATTTTCCAATGGATGTTCGCCAGATTCGATAACAATCCGTTTATGCCCCATGG
Source organism: Veillonella sp. CNR 79/14 (assembly GCF_003992185.1). NCBI lineage: Bacteria > Bacillati > Bacillota > Negativicutes > Veillonellales > Veillonellaceae > Veillonella > Veillonella sp. CNR 79/14. The sequence continues at coordinate 33,198 of NZ_RQVH01000004.1, forward strand.
CTTCTAAGGCCATCACTTCTTCACGGACTTGATCTTGGTTTAACTTTTTGCGAGTGATGGTTTTATTTTTTGCATGGTATGGGCAATAAACACAACCATTGATGCAATAGTTTGATAAATACAAAGGAGCAAATAATACAATTCGATTGCCATAAATCGCTTGTTTAATCTCTTTTGCTAAAGCAAATAATTTTTCCTTATATTCTGGCAAGGGACATTCTAACAGTACCATCGCCTCACGGTGGTTTAATCCTACACGAGTTTTTGCCTTTTCTAATATAGCATCCAATAAAGGACGGTTTTCCTTATTTTCTTCTGCATATTGTAAAGTGGCTAGAATCTCTTCGTGATTAATAAATTCTTCCGCCTTGGAAGAGTGTACATCATACATAGTAAACTCCTTTTCTACTGACTTAGTAGATCTATGATAGCCTACATCTTTCTAGGCTTTGTCCTAACATAAGCGCTATACCGATTTTATTAGATATAGCCTTTCTTTTATTATACTCCACTTATGAATTGATGTATATAAAATTAGTGTACATTATGAAAGCAAATATTAATACTATGTATGCATAAACAGAAATATACATCTATTCATTTGTTCATTTTGAAAGTTTCCTGCCCTATGCAAACAAAAAAGGCCACCAGATATTACTATCTAGTGACCTTTCATATGTGTTATGATTAAGCTTCTACAGGGTATACAGAAACTTTACGGTTATAACGACCAGCACGTTCAAATGCTACACGGCCAGGAACCAATGCAAACAAAGTATCATCTTTGCCGATACCTACGTTAGCGCCTGGATGGAAATGTGTACCACGTTGACGAACTAGGATGTTACCACTTTTTACAGTAGAACCGTCATGGCATTTAACTCCAAGACGTTTGGACTCGGAATCACGACCATTTTTTGTACTGGAAGCACCTTTTTTAGATGCGAATAGTTGTAATTGGATATTGAATAACATGTAGTTCACCTCCTATTGTTCACTCACTCTAACAAAATCACTATATTGATCCGCCACATTCTTGATACCAAGAAGCATCGTTTCTAATATAGTTTGTCCTCTTTCAGTAACAGGTTCTGAAAGTAGGATATGTAACTCACCGTCTTCTATTTGGTACTCCATGGATTGCTTAGCCACCTCATGAAGACCTAAGATCGATGTCTGTGAAAGCATAGATATAGCGGCACATACAACATCTTCTCCGTAAGGACCTGCTTCAGCATGTCCTCGAAAATGACATTCTATAATATGCCCTTCTACATTGCGTTTCACATCAATGTGAGTCATGATACTTACGCCTCGATTTTTTCGATGCGAACTTTAGTGAATGGTTGGCGATGGCCTTGACGACGACGATAGTTGGATTTCGCTTTGTATTTGAAAACCAAGATCTTTTTCGCTTTACCATGTTCAAGTACTGTACCAGTAACTTTTGCACCGTCCACAAGTGGTGTACCAACTTTAACATCACCGTCTTTAACTACAGTTACAACTTCGTCAAAAGAAACAGTTCCTTCAGCTGCTACATCCAATTTTTCAATAGTGATTACATCGCCTTCGGAAACGCGATATTGTTTACCACCAGTTTTAATAATTGCGTACATTATGACACCTCCTTGTATTCGTACTCGCTGAATGCGGTTATCTAGCCGAAGCCAAATATTATTGACCTCTTCATGCGGCTTGCAATAGTTGGGCGTACCCAAACTATGACTCAATTATTATACATGACAAGCACCGCTTATGTCAACGAAAGAAACCTCTTTTCTATCTATATTTTTGAAAGAAACCTTTCCTCTTTACACCTTGCAAGATCTTGCTTAGCCACCAAGCATATACTAATGTAGAATAGCCCGCCTATATACATCTGTAATCGTGTTCTCATTCTTTCCAATACCGATATACATGCTAGCACTAAAGTTATATATTTGTAAGTACTAGTATGATAATGAAATCCCTATATGGTAGGTCGTGCAAATCGATAATAACAGAGCAACGCCGTTAACGAGCAAACCACCATTGTGATTCCCATAGGAATTGCCGTATATGACCCTCCGATCCCCACGATAGGTGACACAACACCCGCAGACATCATGGAGAAAAACCCTAATAAGGCAGATGCACTACCTGCTAGGTGACCGTAATTTGCCATAGCCATAGAAAAACTAGCCGCCCCGAATAGAGACACCGTCCCTACGGTAAAGAATAAAATTGTGGTCACCACTAAGAATGGTATATTCAGTGCCATAGCTCCTAAGAACAAAGTGGATCCTAGGAATAGCACACACAAGCTACCGTGCAACAATTGGTAATCCTTAATAACATTACTCAAACGAGAGCTAATTATACTAAACAAAATGATACCACAACTGTTGATGCCAAATATATAACTAAATTGTTGCGCATCCAACCCAAAAATATTTTGATACACAAAGGATGATCCACTAATGTAACAAAAAAAGGCTCCAAAAGCAAAGCATTGAATACCGCATTGTCCTAAAAAAGCTTTGTCTTTTAATAGCATCTTATAGTTTTTGATGGCCTCTTGAATCCCCCCTGCTACGCGCTGTTCTGTTGGTAAGCTTTCACGGAATAGAATGGACCCCACGAGAAGAAGAATCGCAAAGCCTGCTAAAACGACGAAAATAAATCTCCACGTTTCATATGCCAAAATTTGTCCTCCCACTAATGGAGCGATAACAGGCGCCAAGCCATTGACCATCATCAATGATGCCAGCAACTTAATCAGAGCCGGTCCCGATGCATGGTCACGAGCGATAGCCTTAGAGATAACTACCCCAAAGGAACCCGTCACACCTTGCAAAAATCGACCCAACAAGAGTACTTCAATATTTGGTGCATAAGCGCAAACCATGGTAGCTACTACGCAAAGTAAGTTTCCCACAATGAGCGGTCTCTTGCGACCTAGCACATCGCTGATAGGTCCTGCAAAGAGTTGTCCCACTGCAATACCGATGGTCATAATGCCGATGGTCATTTGAATATTTGATGCCGATGTATCCAATTCTCCAGGCATAATCGGCAAGGCTGGCAAATACATATCCGTCGCCAATGGCGTTACCGCTGTGAGCAATCCTAAGAATATAATTAAAAACAATGAAACAGACTTACTTTCCTTCATGCTTTTCCTTTCTAACAATCTCCGCATTGCGAAGCAACACTTTTTTTCCTCGCCAAGCCCATGCTTTGTGGCCGTACTTCGCTTTAAACTCCTTATTCGTCATTCCTTCTAATTCCTCCACCTCAATGTAGGATGTAACCTGTTGAAACTCTGGTATAGGCGTCATAGGAATATCTCGATTGTGGGGGCACACCTCCTGGCATACATCACACCCAAAAATGAGAGGTGTTTTACCAATAATTCGTTCTTCTTCCTCTGAAAGTTCCCCTTTACATTGGGTAAGATAACTTTTACAGGTTCGATAATCTAAATGATCTCCTTGTAAGGCCTTACCGGGGCAAGCACGCAAACAAGCACCACATTGCAGACAGCTCTGTGCAAGCGGTACAGAAGGAGACAATTCCAACGTCGTCATAATAGTCCCAATAACAGTATAGGAGCCCCACGTAGGGTTGATAAATGTTTGGTTCCACCCATAAAACCCTAAGCCTGCCAAGTATGCCATATACCGATCCGCTAAAGGTGACGTATCACAATGAATCTCGTATATTTCGTCAGGATAGCGCTCACGCAAAATATCCACCAGTCGTTCCAAATACTGTCGTACCACAACATGATAATCATCGCCCCAACAGTACCTAGCTAAATTCGTCACTCCTTCCCTAGGCATATAATAAGGAAACAAACAGACTATCGCGGACTTCGGTGAAGCAATAGTCGTGGACCCCTGCAATCGTTCTTCAATACTTCCATTCGTAAACGGACAAGGATAGGGCGTATCCAAATGTAACGACGCCTCCGCCGGCAAAGGCCAAGACGCCACCCCCACCGCAGGAATATTTAATTGTATCGCTAATTCTTCAAGTTCTAAATTTGTCATGCATTCATTATACTATACAATCCATAGGTTTTATATATAAACAGCCACTCATATATCATACTAATTACGAACAAAGACTATGTATTTCAAGAAACTTTATTTTAACTCACAGTTTTCTATGGAAGTACTACCAAAAAACTCAAAACTAATCCCGCTCACTAAAGAATGCAGTTAAGCGTAGCAGCCTTGCTGCGAGATTTACTGACCGAATCAAAAAACAAGAAGAGCACGGTGTGCTCCGAACAAACATTATGAAATACCGTTTGTGAGGAGTATACCGTGCTCTTCCCATTGCCCTATTCAATTAACACGCTGCAAGCTGCATAGATTAGCAAGTGACGTATTGACTAAATGAACTCAAAAGTTTTATCCTATAACATATTACTAATTACTTTAATTATTCAACACAGGAGGAACAATATGTCTATAGAACTACGTAAAGTTGCCATTATCGGCACTGGTCATGTGGGCTCCCACGTGGCATTTTCCCTTGCTACACAAGGTGAGGTTGACCAATTATACATGGTAGACATCGATAAAGACAAAGCTATTGCTCAAGCCACCGATATTAATGATGCGGTAAGTTACTTACCACATCGTGTAGAAGCTATCCCTTGCGAACCTGAAGATATCGGAGACTGCGATATCCTCGTTATTTCTGCAGGCCCTCTACCATCCCCAGAACAAGATCGACTAGATACACTAGGGTCCACCATAGAAGTATTGCGTGAATTCCTTCCTCGTGTGAAAGCATCGGGATTCAACGGTTTCATCGTGAGCATTTCCAACCCAGCTGACGTAGTAGCGGCCTATGTACAAGAATATCTAAACTACCCAAAACACAAAATCATCTCTTCTGGCACATCCTTAGACTCTGCTCGTTTGCAACGATTAGTAGCTGAACAAATCCACGTACATCGTCGCTCTTTATCTTGCTATGCTATGGGTGAACACGGTGGTAGCGCTATGGTCCCTTGGTCTCACGTCACAGTATCTGGCAAACCTTTAAAAGAACTCCAACAGGAGCTTCCTCACCGCTTCCCAACCTTTGATGAAAATGCCCTAGTAGAACAAATGAAATACGGTGGCTACCTCGTCCTCATCGGAAAAGGATCCACAGAGTTTGGTATCGCTGCATCCGTTACAGAAATCATCCGTGCTTACTTCCACGATGAACAAAAAGTATTACCTCTATCCTGTAAACTAGAAGGCGAATACGGCGAACACAACGTCTTTGCCTCCGTCCCTGCCATCATCGGCAAAAACGGCATCGAAGAAATCTTGGAATTGCACCTAACCGCTGACGAACAAAAAGCCTTCCACAACTCTTGCGAACGCATTCGGGAATATATTAAACTAGCACACACACTATAATTCCCTGAGGAACGCAGTCATGCGTAGTAGCCCTGTGGCGATCCTTTATGAATACTATATTATAAACCTAAAAGACCGCAATATACCTCCGAAGAAACATTATGAAATACCGTTTCTGAGGAGGTGTATTGCGGTCTTTCCTTTCACTACATCGGATAGAACGCCACGAGCTACATAGCTGAACAAGAGACGACACATTATGAAATACCGTTTGTGAGGAGTATACCGTGCTCTTCCACATCCCCCACCCCTGAGCAAGGCCCTTATGCGTAGTAGCCTTTGTGGTATTCCCTATGCCAAAATAAGACAAATGCTAGAAGAGCACGACATATTCCGGAGCAAACCTAACCACTGTATCAGTTTGCGGAGGAATGTGTCGTGCTCTTCCCTTTGCCTACCAGTCTAGGAATACCACAGGCTACATAGCAGAACTATTTTGCGAACCATTTGGAGTAAATTTTTTGATATGTTCCATCTTCACGCATTGCTTTCAAAGCTTCATTAACTTTGTCACGTAATGCTGTGTTAGATTTATTGAACCCTAATACGAATGGAGGTGCATCTGTGCCTTCTCCTACCAATTTAAGATCTTTGTCTGCACCTTGTTTCAAGTAATACATAGCCACTGCTTGGTCAATGATAGCACCATCAATCGTACCTGCTTGTAATGCCATGAAGATATTGCTATTAGAATCCATTTCTTTTACATCTGTACCAGGGATTGCTTTTGCCATTTCCACAGGTACTGTACCAATTTGAACCCCTACACGTTTATTAGTAAGGTCGTCCATTTTTTTGATATCCGTATTATCTTTACGAACGATAGTGATGAAACCGCCTTCTTTGAAGTATGGCTCAGAGAATGCTAATGCTTTTTCACGTTCTGGAGTTGCATTAATACCAGCTGCAATCATATCAATATTGCCAGATTGTGTAGCAGGAATCAACGCATCGAATCCCATGCTGACAAACTCTAATTTTAAGCCTAACCGTTTGGCTACTTCTTCACTTAAATCTACATCAAAACCAATATATTTATTAGTATTTTCTTCTGCAAATTCAAATGGAGGGAATGTGGTTTCAGAACCAACTTTCAACACCCCTGCTGTTTGTGTTAACTGCGCTTCTTTTTTATCACTACCACAACCAGCTAGCAAACCTACACTAAGAACAGCTGTACATAGGATAAGACCTAGTTTTTTCATGCTAATCATAATTACCTCCCAGAATATATTCACTACTTATGATTATTTATACATAAATTATACCACACAATTATTAAATAGCAAGTATTTTTTATAAAGTTTCTCTTTATAAGTATATCACTATTTTTATTTTACTCTACAAAAGATATTTACTATAATACCATCAAATACATCAAAGGAAAGTTGAACAAAACCTATCAACTTTCCTCTAGGTTCATTATTTTAATACGTAAGACTATAACAGCATAATTATTTCACAATTAGTTACAATCCCTACCTACAATACTAACTACTATTACTTAATATTAGGCATTATAAAAAGTCTTTAATTTTATCTCGTTTCCCACGATTCCGCAGTTTTGTTAAAGCTTTTCCTTCAATTTGACGAATCCGTTCCCGTGTCACATTAAAGAATTGACCAACTTCTTCCAATGTACGTGGCTTCCCATCTTTTAAACCAAAGCGTAATTCTAACACTTGTTGTTCTCGATCTGTTAAGCAACTAAATACTTCAACAATTTGTTCTCGCAACAAAATAAAGCTAGCCGCATCATCTGGAGCTACCGCATCTTTATCTTCTAAGAAATCTCCTAAATGGGAATCTTCTTCTTCCCCAATTGGCGTTTCTAAAGAGACTGGCTCTTGAGAAATTTTTTGAATTTCTCGAACACGCTCCACTGTAATGCCCATGCCTTCAGCAATTTCTTCTGGACTTGGTTCACGGCCTAAGTCTTGTAATAATTGACGCTGAATACGTACTAATTTATTAATCGTTTCTACCATATGTACTGGAATACGAATGGTTCTAGCTTGGTCAGCAATCGCTCTTGTAATGGCTTGACGAATCCACCATGTGGCATAGGTAGAAAATTTATATCCCTTTGTATAGTCAAATTTATCTACTGCTTTAATAAGCCCCAAATTGCCTTCTTGAATTAAATCCAAGAACAACATACCACGGCCTACATAGCGTTTTGCAATACTTACCACAAGACGTAAGTTAGCATCAATCAATTTCTGTTTCGCGCTACTACCTAAACGAACTTCTTTATAGGTAGCTCCTTCTTGATTACCTGCCTCAATTTGTTGTGCCAAAATGATTTCTTCATCACCAGATAGCAATGGAACACGTCCAATTTCTTTCAAATACATACGCACTGGATCATCAATATTCATCCCCTCAGGAATAGATAAATCAAGATTAATCTCTTTTTCTTCATCATCTTCTTCCGTAGCAATATCGATATCACTAGTTAAATGTTCCACATCTACATCAACTTCGACTTCTATATCCTTATCTAATAATTCATCATGTAGATGCAAGTCACTTTCAGAAGCATGTTCATCATCAGGAATGACTTCAATATTTAAATTATTAAATATAGCATACATACTATCAAGCTGCTCTGCTGTTACTTCCATTTGCTCTGAAAGTGCATCAGAAATTTTCTTAGCTGTAATGACGCCTTCTCGTTTCGCATCTTCTAATAAAACCGCGATAATTTCTTGCACTTGCGATTCTTTTTTCTTCTTTGCCACTGTGCTCTTCCTTTCACTACATCAAGACCACTGTTTAATCAATTCTTGTAAATCCTGACACATTCGTAACTCTTCTATAAATCTAGGATCATTAGCTCTACTTAATTGGTCTGCCAATCGACTATGTTCCTTATATTGATTGCGAAGGGATTTTAATCGCACACTTCGAATTAAATTGTGCAATAATTCCTCATTCATTTCACGGTCAATTAAGACCGACCATTTGCCAAACATATGCCAAGATTCTGCATCTAAAGCTCCTTCTAAAAGGATGTCCGACAATGTTTCACCTCTAGTTACCAAGTCACCAATCTTTTCATAATAGACGCGATACATAGGATGCGATATATCTTCTACTCCTATATATTGGCTCACTAAGGTATAAATAGTACTATCCTTACCTACCCAGTACAGCAATTCTTCTTCATCTGTGAAATGTTCCTTAGGCACATTAAGATCCTGCTGTTTTAATTCTATATTTCCTTGTCGAAGAAACTGCCTAAAGTAAGTAATGATAGTACTCACATCTAACCACAAAGGTAATGCCATAGCTTTTAAATATTCATCACGGCGCACTTGGCTTTCATGGCCCGCAATAAAGGGGAACATATCTCCCAAAACAGATCGCTTTCCTTCTACCGAATTAGTATCGTGACGACGTAAGCTTTCATTCAGTAAAAACTCAAAATCTCTTGGCGATGTATCCACCAATTCTTGCCATGCTTCAGGACCGTGATTTTTGATAAAATCATCTGGATCCTTTCCATCAGGCATAGATACTACCTTAACAGAAAATTCTGTATTTTGCAATAATTCGATAGCCCGCTTAGCCGCTGTACGACCAGCTCCGTCCATATCATAGGCAAGAACAACTTCCTCTGCTTGACGCATTAATAACCTACCATGGTCTTTCGTATAGGCCGTACCCAACGATGCCACTACATTCGTAATGCCTGCATTATGACAACTCAGTACATCCATATATCCCTCTACAAGGACTGCTTGTTTCTTTTCACGAATGCTACGGTAGGATTGATAAAAGGCAAATAATAAATGTCCTTTATTAAATATTTCCGTTTCCGGGGAGTTCAAATATTTCGGATTACTGTCGTCAAGAACACGACCACCGAAGCCTAACACACGCCCCTTTCCATCCATGATAGGAAACATCACACGTTTTCTAAAATAATCGTATATCTTACCTTGCTCATTTTTACGGCATAGCCCTAACTCTAATAACAAATTAGGGTCCACTCCACGCCCAATAAAGGCACTGTATAACTTATCCCATCCATCAGGAGCAAAACCTAAGCGAAACTTTGTTATAGTCTCCATGGATAGACCTCGTTTTAGTAAATAGTCTAAACCCTGTTTTCCTAACTCTGTTTTTACTAAACAATTATGAAAGAAATTTGTAGCTAGTTCATTCACTTCATACATAGATTCCATACGGGCCATACGTTTTCGTTCTGCTGATGATACGGTCCGCTCTGGCAAAGCAATGTTAGCACGATTAGCTAATCTTTCTATCGCTTCTGGAAACGTTAAATTATCATATTTCATTAAAAAACTGATAACATTCCCCGATTCTCGACAACCAAAACAATAAAAAAAGCCCTTTTCAGGGGTCACACTAAAAGAAGGCGTCTTTTCATTATGAAATGGACAACAACCCCAATAGTTTTTCCCTTTCTTCTTTAATGGAATATGCTCAGAAATGACAGATACAATGTCATTGGCATCTTTGACTTGTTCAATTATATCATCATCGAAAAACTTGCTCATGTCATTCTCCTAAGCTATGTACTACAGTGTATTTACTAAAAAGTATAAATTATATATACGTTCTCTATCTATACTATTCTACACAAACAAAAAAACTCCTACTTACAGATACTTTCTTTTTTTTCACACTATATATGCAATTCATATATAGTGTGAAAAAAAAGAAGTTAGAGCAGCCAAAGGCTGCCCCAACCACTTATGTAGACTATTTTTTCGCGTAATCTACGACTCGTGTTTCACGAATAACCACAACTTTAATTTGTCCTGGATATTCTAATTCATTTTCGATTCGTTTAATGATGTCACGCACCAACAAGTTCGCTTCCACATCATCCACTTTATCTGGTTTTACCATAACGCGAATCTCTCGACCTGCTTGGATAGCAAAGCATTTTTCAACGCCTTCAAAAGATTCAGCGATTTCTTCCAACTTAGATAATCGTTTTAAATAATTTTCTAATGTTTCGCGTCTAGCTCCTGGTCGTGCTGCAGAAATAGCATCTGCTGCCGCTACCAATACAGCCTCTACAGATTTAAACTCTTCATCACCATGATGAGCGCCAATACAATTTTGTACCAATGCGCTTTCATGATATTTTTTAGCAAGATCTACGCCAATTTCCACGTGAGATCCTTCAATTTCATGTGTTAAGGCTTTGCCTAAATCATGTAATAAACCGCCTCGTTTAGCTAGTACTACATCGCAGCCTAATTCCGCTGCCATCATACCTGCTAAATGAGATACTTCTACAGAATGTTTTAGTACATTCTGTCCATAACTAGTACGATATTTTAGTCTACCTAAAATACGAATCACTTCTGGATGTAAGCCATGTACATCTGCTTCAAAAGTAGCTTGCTCGCCCGCTTCTTTTATAGTTGTTTCCACCTCACGGCGTGCTTTTTCAACCATTTCCTCGATACGAGCTGGATGGATACGTCCATCTACAATGAGTTTTTCTAAAGCAATTCGTGCTACTTCGCGACGAATTGGATCAAATCCGGATAAAATAACTGCTTCTGGTGTATCATCAATAATTAAGTCGATACCCGTCAACGTTTCTAAAGCGCGAATATTACGGCCTTCACGACCAATAATACGGCCTTTCATCTCATCATTTGGCAATGTCACCACAGACACTGTAGATTCTGCTACATGGTCAGCTGCACATCGTTGAATGGCCATAGAAATAATTTCTCTGGCATTCTTTTCCGCCTCTTCTTTTGCTTGTTGCTCAAGATCTTTAAGCATCACAGCAGTGTCGTGACGAATCTCTTGTTCTACTTTTGTCAATAAAATTTGTTTTGCTTCATCAAAGGTTAAGCTAGAAATTCGTTCTAACTCTTCCATTTGTTGTTGATGCAATACCTCGATTTTTTCTTCCGCTTTTTCTAGATTGCGTTCCTTGTGGTGCAAGGACTCCTCTTTGCGTTCAATACTGTCTAGTTTTTTGTCTAATTGCTCTTCTTTTTGTAAAATCCGTCGTTCAAGACGTTGTAATTCATTACGTCTATCCCGATTTTCTTTATCAACATCAGCACGCAATTTATGAATTTCTTCTTTTGCTTCCAGTAACGCTTCTTTTTTCTTAGACTCCGCTAAGCGCTCGCCATCAGCAACAATACGTGCAGCTTCTGTTTCCGCTTTGTTTAGCTTACCTTCTGCAATATTGCGGCGCAATAAATAGCCTACTCCAAGACCAATTAATACCATGACTACGGCAATAATGCTGTATTCTAAAATCGTGTTCACCTCCCACTTGCATAAAAAAAGGAGAAGTCGATACATCCGCTTCCCCGGTTTCTCGCCCATTTTGCTTTTAAATTTTATTTTGCTTATTATTAAGGCTATTTTAATTTTAGTTCATACACCGTGGAATGTCAAGACAAAGCCCCTACTCTAAGTAGGGGCCCCATTCATAACAGATAGATTGAATTGTACTCACAGCGAATCCACGATTCTTCAAAAAATAAATTATTTTTTTCTTGCTAAACTTATCTTCTTCACCCTCTTCGATGGCTGCTAACCGCTCCTCATCGGATATGTGAAATCGTTGCTCTAATAGCTTTACCGCTACCGACCATTCATCATAGTCATCTAATACATAAGATACAGCAAGACCTCGTTCGCGCATTTTTTCACGAATGTAATAGGTACTATGCTTTTCTGCCTCCATATAGGCACGCAACGCTTCTTCCGACAATTCTTCATCATCTAAGTACGATAAGGATAGAAGTTTTTCTTCTACATCCTGTATTAGCTCACTAGGCACAGACCGTTGAGACAATTTACGCCGTAGCTCTAAGGTGCTTAAGGACCGTGGCCCTAATAAGCGCAAAGCTTGCTCCATAGCTGATGCAAATGTCCATTCCTGCTCTTTCGATGTACGAAATGCCATTATTCCATATCCACAGTTTCAGTAGTTGCTACTTCATCCACTTCTTCATCATGACCAAGCACATTCAATGGTTCTGCTGCTAATGTATCACGAATAATAGCATCAATTTCTTGAGCAATTTGAGGGTTTTCTTTCAAGAATACTTTGGCAGCCTCTTTACCTTGACCCATACGCTCTCCATTATAGGAATACCAAGCACCAGATTTTTTGATCACTTCAATATTCGCACCGATGTCAATCAATGTACCTTCGTAGGAAACGCCTTCCCCAAACATCAAATCAAATTCTGCTACTTTGAATGGAGGAGCTACTTTATTTTTCACAACTTTTACTTTTGTACGATTACCGACATGTTCTTTAGCTGAAGTCAATGCTTCCCCTTTGCGTACATCTAAACGAATCGTAGAGTAGAATTTTAAAGCACGGCCACCCGTAGTTGTTTCTGGGTTACCAAACATAACGCCTACTTTTTCACGCAATTGGTTAATAAAGATAATAACCGTTCTAGTTTTACTGATGGAGCTTGTTAATTTACGTAATGCTTTACTCATCAAACGCGCATGTACCCCAACGTGAGCATCTGTCATTTCACCATCAATCTCTACTTTAGGTGTTAAGGCCGCTACGGAGTCCACCACAATTAAATCTACCGCACCGGAGCGAACCAAAGCCTCTGTAATCTCTAAACCTTGTTCACCATTATCTGGTTGAGAAATCAACAAGCTATTGATATCTACACCTAATTTTTTCGCATACACTGGATCCAATGCATGTTCCGCATCGATGAAGGCAACAACGCCACCATTACGTTGTGCTTCTGCTGCTGCATGTAAAGCCACCGTAGTTTTACCCGAAGACTCTGGACCATAGATTTCAATAATACGGCCCCGTGGGAATCCACCTACACCGACCGCCAAGTCTAAGGCCAACACACCTGTAGAAATGACTTCAATATTCATTTTATCAGCTGCTTCACCCATGCGCATAATCGCACCTTGACCGAAATCTTTTTCAATTTGTTTTAAAGCCCCTTCTAAGGCCCTCATACGGTCTTCTTGAGATCCACTTTTCATATCAATTGCTGCTTCTTTTGCTTTATCCTTTGCCATTGTTCTACCTTTCTATTAATTCTTTATATACATATTGAATCGCTCGTTCCGCTACACTATTACGGATACTAACACGATCCCCTATAAATATCTCTTTATGTACAGTAATACCTTTCGGCGTGCCAATACCAATATACACAAGACCCACTGGTTTTTCCTGACTACCACCGCCTGGACCGGCTATCCCTGTGGTAGCAATGGCATAGTCTGTACGCAATACACGAAATACACCTTCTACCATTTCTGTAGCTGTTTCTTCACTGACAGCACCATGTGTTGCCAATGTATCTGATGATACACCTAATACTTGTTCTTTCACCGAATTCGCATAGGAAATAATACCGCCTTGATAATAGCCACTGCTACCACCTAAATCAGTCAATGTTTTTCCTACTAGACCTCCTGTACAGGATTCAGCAGTTCCTATGGTAATACCTGCTTCTAGCGCTACCTTGTGAAAGTTTTCCAACACCGATGTATCTAAACTACGGATATTTTCCAAGCGTTCTAAGAGGATAGACCTCCATGGGCCTAGTTTTTCCTGACAGTCTGCTTTTGACTCTCCTTTGGCAGTTAAGCGAATTTCAATGTATCCTGATTTAATCAGTAGTGCTATGGTTGGGTTCTGCTGGTTTTGAATCAAGTCTTGTAATAAACTCTCTAATTGCATTTCACGATATCCATACACAGCATACCGTTCAGAATAAATCACCCCTTGCTGTCCAAAACGTTGTTCTAAAAAGGGGCTGACGCTTTCTTGAAATGTTCCTTGTAATTCTGATGGAGGGCCTGGTAATAAGATATATACCGTCTTATCCTGTTCCACTACTACTGCTGGTGCTACCCCTACTGGATTATGTAGTACCTGTGCCCCTTCTGGTAAATACCGATCTCGGTCAGATTCGTAAGGTTTTACCCGACCTTGGTTCTCATAAAAGGAATCTACCTCACGACCTGCTTCTTCGTGAAATACCAAAGGCAATCCCAAGGCATCTGCCAAAGCTTTTCGAGTAATATCTCCTTGGGTAGCTCCTAAGCCTCCAGAGCTTATCACAATATCGGCTCGTTCCCCTGCTCGTTGAAATACTTCTTTCATACGTTCCGGATTGTCACCTACCGTCGTTTGGTATGATACAGAGTATCCCCGATTGTTCAGTTCTTCGCTAAGCCATTTTACATTTGTATTGACAATATGTCCTAGTAATAATTCTGATCCTGTAGAGATTAATTCTACGATCATGCTATCACCATCCTATACAGTTTCTACTACCACGTCATAGGCAAAACCTTGTGATACTTTTACCGTCACAATATCGCCTTCAGACAGTCCTGTTACATCTTCTACATACATATTACCATCCACATCGGGAGCCTGCATTTGTAGACGACCACGGGCTAGGAATTTTCCCGGTTCCACTTCATCGATAGATTCTATCATACCTTGATGAATCGTTCCCTCCAAGTCACGATTATGCTCCTCTGAAACTTGTGCTTGAATGGCCATCAATGTATGGTATCGTTCTTCTTTCACTTCCTCTGGGATTTGCTCATCCATCATTCCTGCTGGTGTACCATCCTCTTGGGAATACGTAAATACCCCCATGTGATCAAATCGGATGTCTTTTACAAAATCTGCCAATTCTTGGAATTGTTCTTCTGTTTCCCCAGGGAACCCTACGATAAGGGATGTGCGCAGTGTAATATGCTCACTGCGATTACGAATTTTATGCAACAAGGCTACAATATTTTCCCGTGTATCTTTACGATTCATGCGTTGTAACACAGTATTGTTAATATGCTGTAGTGGCATATCGATATATTTACATACCTTTGGTTCTGTCATGATTGTTTCTAACAATTCATCAGAGAAGTGTTTTGGATATAAGTACAACATGCGAATCCATTCGATGCCTTCAATTTTTGCCAATCGTTTCAACAACTCTGAAAGTAATGGCGTACCATCGTTCAAATCAGCCCCATAGTAGGTAGTATCTTGTGCAATTAATACCACTTCTTTCACGCCTGCTTCTGCTAGCTGTTGTACTTCTCGTTCAATGGACTCCATGGAACGACTACGATAGGCCCCACGTACTTTTGGAATGATACAGAAAGTACAACCATTATTGCATCCTTCAGAAATTTTTACATATGCACTGTAGTCCGGTGTGGTCATCATCCGTGGCATACCTTCATCATACATATTTGTCATGCTATCCATAATACAAATACGTTGACCATTTTGAATAGCCTCCACGGCTTCCATAATACGATTCCAAGATCCGGTACCAATAAGTGCATCAATTTCTGGAATTTCGGTAAACAATTCTTCTTGATATTGCTGACTTAAACAGCCTGCCACGATAAGGCCTTTGCAGTCTCCATATTGCTTATATTGACCCGCCTCTAATATGGTATTAATCGATTCTTCTTTTGCTTTCTCGATAAATGTGCAGGTATTGATAATAATGATGTCCGCCTTTTCCAGCTCCTCTGTGATTTCATAGCCATTATCTTGTAAAGCTCCTAGCATCACCTCTGTATCCACCAAATTCTTGGCGCAACCTAAACTAATATAACCTAACAACTTACTCATGGTGTATCCTTTCTAAAACGCACTTGTCGTATCCATTCTTGTAATATTTTATCTTGCTCTTCTTTTACAATCCCTGCATTCCATAATACAAGGTGATTGCCTTGGCGGTCCTTCTGAGACTCCACCGTTTCTATGGTCGGCAAATAATACATATCTGCCTCTTTCAATACGGCTTGTACCCGTTCTGAAAGTAGCCAGCTCACAAAAGCTTCACTTTCACCAATATTACTGGAACCTTTCAAAATCCCTACGCCCATCATATCATACGGAGTTCCCTCCCTAGGATATAAGATGGTCAAAGGATATTTATGAGCCTCATACAATTTGGCATCTGAATAATGTCCTACACTGATCTGTACATCTCCAATAGCCGCCATGCGCACTGAAGATGGCAAAGCTTTTGCATACTGCACAATCCGTGGTCGCAAACTATCAAAATAGGAGATTGCACCATCCAAACCATAGATAGCACCAAAACTATTCAATAAGGTAATCGACGCTGCATCGGCTACAAAGTCGGTGACCGCTATACGCCACGGACCGGCATAAGCTAAAGAAAACCAAGTATTTACATATTTCCCCTGACTACTATAGAAACTATCATGTAAGGCGAATACATAAGGATCATACCATATCCCTACCCACTGCTCATCTGGACCATGAAATACCGTATCTACCATATGGGTTAAGGTAACCGGCAATCTACGAAAGGCTCCATGTTCAACCCCTTCACTGAGATTGGATTTTGTAGAAATCACAAGATCCCCCTGCTGCTCTGCCTCTGGCAATGCTAGACGCGTACCCATTTGGTTCGGCGGTATAGGGATAACATGCACTCTTACTTGTGCCTCTCTTTCGTAAGCCTGACCTATCGCTGTCATGACTTCAGGGTCTCCATCTGTATAGATAGTAATTTCTGCTCTTGTAGAAATCACACGTCGATCCACTTGTTCTTGCTTCATATCATTGAGCCACAATCCTACACTGAAGATGCCTACCACTACCAGTAAGTACACCATGAGCAATCGTAACCGTTTCATAGATTCACCTCCTTTACCTATTAGAGATACCTAACCAAAATTCCTTTTTTTCATTCCTTTATTTTTTTGATTTCCTATACCAATTTTAGAACCACTATTTGCACGTTGTCCCCCTTGTATAGGTCCTCGTCTTCTACCTGCTAGTTTTACTCCACCTTTAACTGAAGATTTACCACCATTAGTTTTTGGAGTATTTCGTTTTATATTGCGCGGAGGAATCAAGCATAATGGTCCAAATCCGATTAAATCTCTGCGATTCGCTTTGATTAAAGCTTCTTTTACTAAGTCGTAATTTTCTTCTCGTTTATATTGCATCAAAGCCCGTTGCATAGCTTTATCTCTGCCTTTTTTAGCCACATATACAGACTCACCTGTAAGGGGATTGATACCTGTATAATACATGGCAGTCGATAAGCTACCTGGAGTAGGGATAAAATCTTGTACCTGTTCTGGAGTCATATTTTGATCTCGCAAAAATTCTGCCAATTCAATAGCATCTTCTAGGGTACAGCCTGGATGAGAGCTCATAAAATAAGGCACCAAAAATTGTTGTTTACCTAATTTGCGATTCGCCTCATCAAACCATGATTTGAATTTTAAGAAGTAACTTTTATTGGCTTTCCCCATGATAGTCGTTACATGCTCCGACACATGTTCAGGAGCTACTTTTAGTTGACCACTTACGTGATGTTCGCACAATTCTCGAACGAAGTCTTTGTTATTATCATCCAATACATAGTCATACCGTAAGCCAGATCGAACAAATACTTTTTTTACACCTTTTATGTTACGTACTTTTCGCAAAATGCTCACATAGTCATCATGATTTGTGTTTAATTGAGGACATGCTTTGGGCGCAGCACATGTTTTCCCCTTACAAGCACCTACTTTCAACTGCTTATCACAAGCAACATGACGAAAGTTTGCCGTAGGCCCCCCTACATCATGAATATAGCCTTTAAATCCATCCATAGCCGTCATACGGTGAGCCTCGTCTAAGATGGACTGATGACTACGATTTTGAATAATTCGCCCTTGATGACTTGTAATAGCACAGAAAGAACAACTACCAAAACAGCCACGATGGCTAGTAATACTAAATTGCACTTCCGTTAAAGCAGGTACTCCGCCGGCTGCATCATACATAGGATGCCATTTTCTCGTATAAGGTAAACTATAGACATGGTCCATTTCTTCTTGTGTTAATGGTAAGGCTGGACTATTCTGCACAATATAGCGATTGCCATGCCCTTGCACCACTGTTTTCCCATAGTATGGATCTTGCTCATCAAATTGCATCTTAAAAGCTTTGGCAAAAACTTCTTTATCTGCTGATATCGCTTCGTAAGATGGACATTCAATGGCATTCTCTGGCACTGTGTTAGCAATATAACAAATCCCTTTAATCATTGGTAACCGTTTTTCTAATTGATCTCTATCCAAGGCTTCGGCGATTTCACGAATTTGTTTTTCTCCCATACCATAGATAAGAACATCTGCCTTACTATCCATCAATATAGAACGACGTACCGTATCTGACCAATAGTCATAATGGGCAAACCGTCGCAAACTCGCTTCAATGCCGCCAATGACAACAGGAACCCCTTTGAAAGCCTCTCGCATACGATTGGCATATACCACCGTAGCTCGGTCTGGGCGACGTCCAGATTCTCCTCCTGGAGAATACCCATCATCACGACGATGTTTCTTGGCTGCTGTAAATTTATTGAGCATACTATCTAAATTGCCTGCTGTCACCAAGGACGCCAATCTAGGCTTTCCTAAGACCTTAAAGGCGTTTACATCATTCCAATCTGGTTGAGCTATGATACCTACCCGATATCCATAGGACTCTAATAATCTACCAATCACAGTAGGTGCAAAAGAAGGATGATCCACATAGGCATCTCCGCTGATAATGACAAAATCAAGTTCAGCCCACCCTCGTTCGTCCATTTCTGCTTTTGTAGTAATTAAATATTGTTCTTTCATAGTATTCCTTAAACTGTATTACACGAAAAATAGCCAACCTAAAAACAGAATGATGAGTAGCAAAATACCACCTACTACAAATCGTTCTATCATCATCGTTTTTTGTCGTTTTGCCTTGCGACTTTCATAGGTTAACCGTTGTTTCGGCGCCTCAATCAACTCCTGTTCTCGAAACGTATCATTTTTATCTTGTTCTTTTAACACCATTCTGCGTTTGGGAATTGTCAAGGATTCGCCCATTCTATTTTTGAAAGTATCTACCAATCGACGACTATCTAAGCCCAGTAGTTCACTATAATTTTTGATGAACCCTTTCGTGTACACACTTCCCGGTATACGTCTAAACTCATCATGCTCTAAGGCATGTAGGTAAGCTACTTTTATATGTAATACATCTTCAATTTGTTCTAATGTTAAGCCGCGTCGTTGACGCTCACGTCTAAGTTCTTCGCCAATCGATGCCATAGAACCTCCTATACATATAGGTGCCATCTACATAACGCAAATGGCACACTACTCTAATCTACTGTAAAATTTGGGAAATATAATTCTCGAATTTGATCTTCTCCCATTAAAATATCGCGACCTTTACTACTATTCGTAGGAGGTCCAATAATTTTCATATCTTGCATGGTATCAATTAAACGACCGGCTCTAGAAAAACCAACTCGCAATCTACGTTGCAAAATAGAGGCTGACGCACTACGTTGTTCTAGTACAATTTGTACAGCTCGTTCCAACAATTCATCTTGTTCCTCATCACTGCTGACGGCATCAGAACTTTCAGCACCTTTATCGGTTTCTGCCATCATCACTTCATCATATTCTGGCTGACCTTGCCCTTTGACAAAAGCAATCAATTCTTCCACTTCTTCATCAGAAATGAAGGCCCCTTGAATACGAATTGGTTTATTCGCTCCTATAGGATTAAATAACATATCGCCACGACCTAATAGGCGTTCTGCTCCTGCTTGGTCCAGAATGGTGCGAGAATCAATTTGAGTAGCCACTGTGAAAGCAATACGACTCGGTACATTGGCTTTAATTTTACCTGTAATCACATCCACCGATGGACGTTGCGTTGCCAATACCATATGAATCCCTGCGGCACGTGCTTTTGCGGCTAATCGGTCAATGGATTCTTCCACATCTGGATTAGTCATCATCAAATCAGCTAACTCATCGATAATAATTAAAATGAGAGGCATCGATTTGGTTGGATTTTGCTTATTATAGCTAGCCACATTACGCACGCCTGCTGTGGCTAATGTCATATAGCGGGCATCCATTTCACGAACTGCCCATCGTAATACAGCAGCTGCTTTATTCATATCTGTTACCACTGGCAACATCAAGTGTGGAATACCGTTATACACGGATAACTCTACCATTTTAGGGTCCACCAAAATCAGTTTCACTTCATCTGGCTTACGACTAAACAAGATGCTAGAGATCAATGTATTGACACAAACAGATTTACCAGACCCCGTGGATCCAGCCACCAATAGATGTGGCATTTTAGCCAAGTCCGTAATAACCGGCATGTCTGCAATATCTTTACCAAGTCCTACCGGAATACCACCACTCGCTTGTTGGAACTCTTCACAGTCCAATACATCTCGTAAATGAACAGCAGACACATTTTTATTAGGAATTTCAATGCCTACTGCAGACTTTCCTGGTATAGGTGCTTCCATACGAATATCAACGGCTGCCAAGCTCATTTTTAAATCATCTTGTAAACCCATAATTCGGCTTACTTTTGTCCCTTTCGCAGGTTCTAATTCATAACGTGTTACCGTTGGACCTTGGGTGGCATTCACCACTTTTGCTGTAATACCAAAATTATCTAATGTTTCTTCTAGCAAGACTGCATTATGAGCCACTTCTTCACTGGTTACAGGATTAGATTTTCCCTGTGAAAGCATCGTCAACGGAGGATATTGATAAGGCTTTTCTATCGTCCTAGGACGCGCCACGCCATCCGTGTTCACAGCTACTGCTGCAGTATCTTCTTTCGTAGTTTCAATGGTTGGTACTTCTACCAAGGATCCTACATAATTAGTAGTTTGCAAAAATGATGGAGGTTTTATAGGTTCTAAATTTATAGACTCTTCTGGTACATAAGAGTCTTTGTCCACATCTGTGGTCTCCCTATCTTCCCCTATATCCTGCAAAGAAGCATCGTCTGTGATAGGTTCCTCTGCTCGATCTACCACTAGAGAATCCTCTAGTGTCTCCACCATAGAAGTACTAGTCACTATCTCATCTTCAAGTAGTTCTGGCTCTGGAATATGGTTATGTGTAGTATCATATTCTTCCATTTCATTAAAATCTGCTTCCTTCTGTGCATTAGAAGCGATTACTTCTTCCACTGGTGTGGAGTGTACCGTTTCTTCTAGGTTTGATACCTGTGTTCTCTGAACTTCTTCAATCGCTTTTTCAGCAGATTCAGCACCAGTTTTTTCAGTAATTACATCAACATCAGATTCCAATTCTGTATCAAACATATCCTCTTCTATTTTAGGATACCTCGTATCTTTTTCACGATCATAGGCCTTACGACGTTCTTCACGCCATTCATGTACTTGTTCACGAATGGCACTAGCTGTTTCTGTTGCTTTTTCTTGCGCTATTTCGAGACCCACACTAGCCTTATCCTTCGCTTTATGCAAGCCTTCACGAAGAGATAATTTTGTAATCCCCAATACACAAGCAAGGCCCAAAATAGATGTCACTAAAATGCCGCCAATATTCCCTAATAAGTTTCTTAAAAAAACTCCTAATAAACCACCTAGTACACCGCCATTATTTGCTAATGTTGTAGTTCCTAATTCATCTCCATTATCGACATTCCACAGTACCAGTTGCACTAATACAACTAGCAATAACGCTGTATATAGCAATCCTTTTCTTGTAATTGATGCCAATGCCCCTTTATAAAGCCAGCACCAGCCATTGTATAGAACCCATATAGCTACAACCCAACCACCTAGGCCAAAACCATAAGAGAAAATACCACTGATAATACTTCCTAAGGCTCCCAGTTCAATGCCGGCCATACCTACAAGTGCTAATATAGCAAAACACATGAGAAGTAAGCCTTTCACCTCAGTGCGAATTCCCTTAGGCTGTGCTTTAGTTCCCCTAGTGCTACCTCGTTTATCTTCTTTAAGAGGCGTAGAACGTTTCGATTGTATCTTTTGTCCCCTTCTTGGGGCCTTACCTTTCTTTTCCTCTACCATCTTCCACTCCAAAACTCTGTTTCTATCATATACC
This sequence comes from Veillonella sp. CNR 79/14, assembly GCF_003992185.1. Classification (NCBI taxonomy): domain Bacteria; kingdom Bacillati; phylum Bacillota; class Negativicutes; order Veillonellales; family Veillonellaceae; genus Veillonella; species Veillonella sp. CNR 79/14. The sequence goes on from NZ_RQVH01000004.1 coordinate 55,550, forward strand.
TTAGCACTTTATTATACCATTTTCACCTATGAAAGTATATCGAATATTCTCAAAGCTGAGCCTTCTCACAAGAAAATAACCTTATCCTTTACGTGTTTTCCAAGCTTTCACAATTTCCCCTTCACAACCCCGTTCTAAAGGGGTATAGAATGTCTCACCTACTAAGGTATCTGGTAAATACTGTTGCTCCACATAACCATTAGGATAATCCTGTGCATAGCGATAGCCAACTCCATGTCCTAATTGTTTAGCACCTCCATAATGAGCATCTCGTAAATGTTTCGGCACCTCACCTTGCTCCTTATGGCGCACCGCATGGATAGCTGCATCAATTCCTAGGTAGGCACTATTGCTCTTAGGTGCTAAAGCTACATATACAGCAGCCTCTGATAATATAATGCGCGCCTCTGGTAGACCCACCATATGAGATGCTTGGGCCGCTGCATTTGCCACTACCAAGGCTTGTGGATCTGCTAGTCCTACATCTTCTGCTGCACAAATAACAATGCGTCTAGCAATAAATACAGGATCCTCTCCTGCCTCAATCATACGAGCTAAATAATATAACACCGCATCTGGATCAGAGCCACGCATACTTTTAATGAAAGCAGAAATTACATCATAGTGATTATTCCCCTTCTTATCATACCGATACACTCGTCGACCTAGTACTTTTTCTATAATTTCTATGGTAATTTCTCCACCAGATCGAACCATAGCCCCCACTTGCTCCAGAATATTTAGAGCCATACGGGCATCTCCATCTACAAAGCGGCCTATATCCTCTAATAGATCGTCTGTCACAATCAGTGCTTTCTTACCTAGACCATACTCTTCATCTGTTAAAGCACGACGTAAGATTGCCATTAATGCCGTAGCATCTAATCGCTCTAGGGTAAGCAAGCGCAATCGAGATAAAAGAGGTCGATTCACTTCAAAAAAAGGATTCTCAGTGGTGGCACCAATTAAAATGATTTGACCACTTTCCACTGAAGGCAACAATACATCTTGCTGACTTTTATTGAAGCGATGAATTTCATCTAAGAATAAAATTGTCCTCTGGTGCAAAGATGTACGAATACGCATCGCTTCTTCAATAGTGCTTCGAAGTTCACCAATCCCCACATTGGTCGCATTAAGCATAACAAAACGACTACTAGTTAGCTCCGAAATGATTTTGGCTAACGTAGTCTTACCTGTTCCAGATGGCCCATATAGCAATAAAGAGGGTACCTTATCTTCTTCAATCATAGAGCGAAGAAATGTTCCAGGCCCTACTACTTGTTCTTGTCCAAAGAAATGGTCCAATGAACGTGGTCGCATGCGGACCGCCAAGGGTTCAAATGGATCTACTGGTTCCATATTCTCAAACAAATTCATCCTTACACCTCCCTATATTTACCATCATATATTGATAACTACTACCGTGCATGCAGTAGTACATACATATATACTTATACATAGTTGATGCCCGAGCTTCCTTCTTAGTAGCCTTATCTAACAATTCCTGTATAGTTTACAAAATCACGTTGAGCAACAAACTTGTAGAAACCTGATGTTACAACAAATATTATCTGTACATTATTATACATGCATCCAGTTATATAGTCTATATGTTCTTATTAATGCAAAAAAAATAAACCACCATAAGGCGGTTATAAAGGCCCCACTATGCCGTATCCATACCGTGTTTTGATCCTGCAAGGGCAGGTGGGTTTCCTCCTTGTAAGATTACAGTCCTCGTAGAGGCAGAGCGCCCTTACAAGAGTGAGAATCCCTAAGTTAAAATGTTGGCTCAAAACTGCGATATAACACGCACATAGCAGGAATTTCTTTACTCATAGTATAGCAGAAAGGAACGGTCATTTCAAGAAGAAATACACCGTCCCTTTCCTTAAAAGTATATCAATTTTCTATTGGACAAATTCGATTATACTAATTTTTCTTTTGCCACATCTGTTTTGATATGTAATTCACGCAATTGTTTTGGAGCTACCTCAGATGGAGCTTGGCTCATCAAGTCGGATGCACTTTGTGTTTTAGGGAATGCAATCACGTCACGGATGGATTGACGTTTCGCCATCAACATTACCAAACGGTCTAAGCCAAAAGCACAACCACCATGTGGAGGAGCACCGTATTCAAAGGCATCTAACATAAAGCCAAATTTAGAACGACTTTCTTCTGTGCTTAAGCCGATCGCATTGAATACTTTTTCTTGTACATCAGATTGATAAATACGGATGGAACCACCACCGATTTCCACACCATTCAATACCATGTCGTAAGCGATGGCTTTTACAGCACCTGGATCTGTGGCTAACAAGTCCATATCCTCTTCACGTGGAGATGTGAACGGATGATGCATTGCCACAAAGCGTTTATCTTCCTCGTCGTATTCAAACATAGGGAAATCAGTTACCCATAAGAAGGCCAATTTGTTTTCATCAATTAATCCGCGGCGTTTACCCATTTCAAGACGTAATTCGCCAAGAGCTTTCGCAACCACAGCTGGTTTGTCCGCAATCATCAATACCAAGTCACCTGGCTCTGCGTTCATTTTTGCACCGATGTTACGAATAGTATCTTCACCTAAGAATTTCATGATTTGAGATTTGATTGTGCCATCTTCATTGAAACAAGCCCAAGCCAAACCTTTGGCACCATAGATACCTACGAAGTTTGTCAAATCATCTAATTCACGACGTGGAATACCTGCATAACCTTTTACAACGATACCTTTTACTTGACCGCCATTGTCGATAACGGAGCGGAATACTTTGAACTCTGTATCTTGCACACAGTCAGTTACATCTGTAAACTTCATATCAAAACGGATATCCGGTTTATCAGAACCATATTGATTCATCGCATCATCCCAAGTCATGCGAGGCATTGGTAATGGAATTTCCACATCTTGTGCCGCTTTAAATACATGGGCAATCATTTGCTCTTGCATGTTCAAGATTTGCTCTTGGTTCATGAAGCTCATTTCGATGTCCAATTGTGTAAATTCAGGTTGACGGTCTGCACGTAAATCTTCATCACGGAAACAACGAGCAATTTGGAAATATCTTTCATAGCCAGCAACCATCAAAATTTGTTTGAAAATTTGTGGAGATTGTGGCAATGCATAAAATGTACCAGGATTTACACGAGATGGAACTAAGTAGTCACGAGCTCCTTCTGGTGTACTTTTTGTCAACATTGGTGTTTCAATTTCCAAGAAACCATTGTTGTCAAAGAAATCGCGCATCGCTTTTGTCACTTTATGACGCAAGATCAAGTTTGCTTGCATTTCTGGACGGCGAAGATCTAAATAGCGATATTTTAAACGAATATTTTCATCTACATCGATATTGTCTTGAATATAGAATGGAGGTGTTTTCGCTGCATTCAATACACGTAACTCTTCACAGTACATTTCATATTTACCAGTTGGTAAATTAGGATTCACAGCCGCTGCATCACGTTCTGTAATTGTACCGCGTACGCACAATACATATTCATTACGCACATCTTCTGCTTTATGGAAGGACTCCATATTATGATCAGGAGATGCCACGATTTGCACAACCCCAGAGCGGTCACGTAAATCAATAAAAATCAATCCACCATGATCACGACGGCGCTCTACCCAACCGCAAAGAACCACTTCTGTTCCTACTTGTTCTGCACCGATAGTTCCACAATGATGTGTACGGTGTAAACCTTTCATAGTTTCCATTCTAATTTCCTTTCACTAACTCAGTTATACGGTTTGTAATCTCAGCTAAGGATACTGTTTCTTGTTCAGATGTATCCATATATTTTAAGATGACCTTACCTTCAGCTAATTCATTATCACCAATTATAATAACATATTTTGCGTTAATTTTGTTAGCATACTTCATTTGGCTCTTCATAGATTTACCAGAACCTTCCATTTCTGCTTTTACATAGGCATTACGCAGGGTATTTGTAATTCTGAAAGCCTCTTTTTGTGCCATTTCTCCTAATGCCACTACGAAGACGGAATCTTCTTGTGTTGGTTCTGGTAATAAGCCTTGTTTTTCTAGAGCCAACAATAACCGTTCCATACCCATCGCAAAGCCTACCGCAGGTGTATGTGGTCCATCTAGTTCTTCTACTAGACCATCATAACGACCACCACCAGCAACAGCACTTTGAGACCCCAATGGAGTGTACTGTACTTCAAAAGCAGTTTTCGTGTAATAGTCTAAGCCACGAACCAAGCGTGGATTTAAACTGAATTTCTCGCCAGCTGCTGTTAAGTATTCTTTCACATGATGGAAATGATCTTGACACTCTTCACATAAATTATCACTTAACTCCGGAACACCTACTGCCAATTGTTGGCACTTTTCTTCTTTACAATCAAGGATACGCAATGGATTCTTGTATAAGCGGCTTTGACACAGTTCACATAGTTCTTCTTTTTTTGGTTCAAAGAAAGCAATTAGTTTCTCTCTATACGCAGGACGACACGTTGGACAACCTACAGAGTTTACTTCTACATTCAAATCTTTTAAACCTAGGTCACGCAATAATTGCAACACCAAAGAGATACATTCCGCATCAGCACTTGGAGCTTGTGTACCCAATAATTCTACCCCAAATTGATGGAATTGACGATAGCGACCAGCTTGCGGCTTATCGTGACGGAACATAGGGCCAATATAGAACCACTTTGTAATCGATTCTTGTCCATAAATTTTATTTTCTAAATACGCACGCACCGCAGAAGCAGTTCCTTCTGGACGCAATGTATAGGATTGATCTTTTTTATCTCCTGTAGGAAAGGAATACATTTCTTTTTGTACGATATCTGTAGTTTCCCCAATACCGCGTAAAAATAAGCCTGTTTCTTCAAACATAGGCGTACGAACTTCTTCAAATCCATAGGTCTTACATAATCGACGAATGGTATTTTCAATATAGTACCAATTTCCAAGAACACTCGGCAATAAATCCTGTGTCCCTCTTGGTTTTTGAATAGCCACTAGCTGTCCCTCCAATGTTCATTACTTAGTAAATCGCGTTTCTCTAATAGTCGTTGTATATCTTGAATATACGTATCTACATCTTTCGGCATGTATTGTTTTTGTTGTCTAAAATCACTGCCACCTATCCATTTAGAGACACTACCTGGTCCTATAGAAAGTATGGGCTGACGTTCTTCTATCATTTGTATATTATAAATGCTTTCATAGTTTGGCAAGGTGTAGCCAATGTTCTCCATTTGCCCCACCATGTATTGTTGACGATACATATAGTATGGTATATATCCTAATTGTAATAATGCTTCATGGGTTTCATCTAACATGGTTTGGACCATATCCTCAGAAGGAATCTCTTTGGCAAAGCTACTCCCATATAAAGGACTACCTTTTTTCAACGCTAATGTATGGACAGTTACATTATGAGGACGTAACTGCTCAATGTATTGCACATTCTCTTCCATATTTTTTACTGTTTGACGTGGTAATCCTGCAATAAAATCCATATTGATAGAACAATTTGTGTGACTCGCCACATACTCATAGATAGATAAAAATTCTGCAACGCTATGACCACGGCCAATGATACGCAACAAATCATCCTGCATCGTTTGGGGATTCAAGCTAATCCTAGTAACACCCGCATCTACAATAGATTGAACCTTGTTAGCATTCAATGAGTCAGGACGCCCGGCTTCTACAGTAAACTCACGGCCCTTTGGAATCACATCTCCCAATGCATGCACAATATGGTGAAAGTCTCCATCTCCTAAACTGGTTGGAGTTCCTCCACCCATGTATAACGATTGTACCTCTAAACCATATGTTTTAACAAGTCTTTTCAAGTGTTCTATATCACGATGATAGACATCCACAAAGTCCTGTATCTTTCCATAGTTCTGAATGAGTCCATAGGGAAAGGAACAATAGGTGCAATGAGTTTCACAGAAAGGAATGCCACTATACAAACTAATCTCCTTAGGAGATTGTTGTACATGTGCTACATACGGGCGTTCCAGTACTGCCACTTGCTCTAATAATTTCCACTTCACATGGCTAATACTATGGATACTTTCCAGTTCTTGCCGAACCTTCTCTAAATCACCTAAGGAGTCCCATAGTTTATGGGTCAACTTAGTAGGCCGTACGCCTACTAAAGTGCCCCATAAACTAGTCCTCACACCCAATATACGTCTAAGCTTTGATAAGACTTCTCTGCCTATCAGTTTCCGACCTTCCACAGTGTCTTTTCCAGAAATAGACCATATATGAAGATAGTCTGCGTATAACTCTGATGGTCTCTGTATACCAGTCTCCAATAGCTCTTCTTGTACTCTAGTATGGCAGAACAACTGTACTACCAACTGTGTACCATCAGTATCTGCCTCTAGTTCACTGATAATATCCCCAAATTGTACTAACACACTCGGAGTAGACTCATTTTGCCTATACTCTATGGGAAATAGACCTTGTACATAAGGACTAGAGCCAGATTCCCTAATATCCGATACATATATAATAAAGTCAGGGTTGTCTTTCGATGAAAACAATCCCACTGCACCACATTGATGAGCTATGACAGAACCTAACTCCATAGGTCCTTCATAGCTATATGTATTATGCATGTTCTTTTTCAGATTCTGCTTGTTTTGCCTTTTCATGACATTCGCCACAGAAACCGTATACTTTTAATTGATGGTCTGTGGTATGGAAGTTCAATTTTTTAGCGATAATGGATTCTAATGTTTCCAACATATCATCTTCAAATTCTTTCACACAGCCACACTTAACACAAATCAAATGATGATGGAAATGAGATAATTCATCGCTATTTAATTCATAGCGATTACGACCATCACCAAAATCCAAACGTTTCACTAAGTCTAACTCAGTGAATAAGTCCAATGTACGGTAAATCGTAGCTAAACCAATATCTGGATTGTTCTTTTTCACTAAAATATACACATCTTCTGCACTTAAGTGCTTCTCTTCTGCTTCAATAAACGTTTGTAAGATAATTTGACGTTGTGTTGTTAATTTATATTTTTTATCTTTAATACGCTCTTTTAATTTTTCCATTGTTGCTTGTACTTCCATTGCTTTATCCATGATGTTCCTCTTTCTGTAAACTATAATATTTATTAAAATACCACAACCGTTTTGCTATAATTTGTGCTACAGCTGTCAATGGTACGGCAGTCATCATACCGATCATCCCAAAGAAATAGCCTCCCACAAAAATGGCTGTAATAATAACTAATGGGGGAAGATTAATAACATGCCCCATAATCTTAGGCATAATAATTTGTCCATCTAGCACTTGCAAGATCCCATATGTAATGGCAACTTTTACGGCTAGAGGACCACTAATAACAGCGGCTAAAATAATGGCTGGCGCCGCACTAATAAATGGTCCAATGATAGGAATCCACTCCGCGATACCCGCTAATACTGCTAATACAAGAGGATACGGCAAATCGTAGCAATAGCATACGATAAATGTAAGGCAAAACATATTACTTGCTAATAGCAATTGTCCCCGTAAATATCCTCCTAAAGTACGAATAATATCATTCACTACGTCTTCCAAATGAGCTGAAGTAGGGCTGGAAAAAATATTTAATATAGCCCGTTTAATACTACGTCCATCTTTCAGTAAATAAAATGTTAAAATCGGTACTAATAACAATTGTAATAAGGTACTAGCAAAGGAAACAATAGCAAGCACACCACGTTGTGCTAAATCCACTCCATAATTACCAATCGTAACTAGAGTTGAATTAATCACACCTTCAAATTGATGTGGTATGATACTTTCACCATCGATACCTTGTAATCCTTTTACCACTTCTACAAATTGGTCTAATACATATGGTAAGTTAATTAATAATTTTGTTAATTCACTAATTACTGGTACCATCACATATCGAACCAACACGGTAGATACGAGTGCCACTACCACGAAAGATGGAATAATAGCTAACCATCGTGGGCATTGTTTCCAATACTTTCGAATATATTGTTGCGTCATATTTACCCAAGGCCATAAGAGCAAGGTTAAAATAATAGCAATCACTAAGGGAATCACTACCGGTAATGCAATCGTTAGACCTATACTCGCTAAAATCAGTAAAATACAGCGTAGCCAATATTGTATAGATTTATCTCCCATCCTATCACCTACCGTACAAATGGATTAAATTGCTTTTCATCGCCAATTGTTGTTTCTGGTCCATGTCCAGGATAGACCTTTGTATCTTCTGGCAATGTATATAGCTTTTCTTTAATCCCCTTACTTAATACGTCAAAATCTCCATTAGGAAAATCCGTCCTGCCTATTGACCCTTGGAACAAGGTATCCCCTGCCAGTAAAGTTCCCTCTGTGTAATAACATACTCCACCTGGTGTATGACCTGGTGTTTCAATCACAGTAAAGGTAGTGTCACCTAAGGAAATCGTATCGCCCTCTTTTACATAGCGTACATCATCTACTTCTGCTGTAATATAGCGACCAGAATGAGCACTCAAATTCACCGTTGGATTCGTCAAACATTCCGCATCGCCTTCGTGAATATATACTGGCACATGGTACGCATCCACCAACGTTTTTACAGCTCCAATATGATCACTGTGCCCATGAGTTAATAAAATACCTTGCACCTTAAATTCGTGACTATCTAGAATTTCTTTTAACTTTTCTCCTTCGTCGCCTGGATCAGTTACAAGGCACGTATTATCTGCTTCATTATGCGCAATGTAACAATTCGTTCCATACGCCCCTAAGGGCATATAATATAACTTCATTTCTTAACTCCATTAAAACTCTTTACTACTCTCTAATAGAATCGTCACAGGTCCATCATTGACCAATGCTACTTGCATATGAGCTTGAAATTGACCTGTACTCACGATTAAGCCTTTTCCTTTGAAAGCCTCTACTAGCTCCAAATATAAGCGCTCTGCCATCTCTGGTGGAGCTGCTTTCATAAAATTCGGTCGACGCCCCTTACGCGCATCTCCGTAGAGAGTGAATTGCGAAACTACGCACACCTCACCACCTACATCTAATACGGATAGGTTCATCTTATCCTGTTCATCTTCAAAAATGCGTAAGTGGCTTACCTTTTCACAAATATATTGTACATCCTCTATTGTATCCGTATCTGTTACGCCTACTAGTACTAAAAGACCTTGCTTCGTACTACCAATAACAGACTCATCTACGGTAACCGAAGAAGAACTCACACGTTGTACAACGGCTCTCATGCTTTCCCTCCTCGATGGACTGAATATACATCTTTCACTCGGCGCAATTTCGTCATCACATAATCGAGTTGTGACAAATCTTTAATGTCTAGCATTAAATGGATCGTTACATCTTTTGCATCGTCAGTTTTCGCATTAATATTGGAAATGTTAATTTTCATTTCTGACAAGACTGCCATCACTTCCATTAACAAACCACTGCGATCATAGGCATGCACGGACACACTTACTTGGAATTGATCCTGTGTAGCTCCTTCCCAATCGACTTCTATCATACGATTCAAATCATCTGGGGTATGACCAATATTGGTACAATCTGCACGATGTACAGAAACGCCTCGGCCTCTCGTAATATAGCCAATAATGTCGTCTCCTGGTACAGGATTACAGCAACGAGCCATACGAACCATCACACCAGCTTCACCTTTTACAAGAACACCACTGCTACTTTTCTTAGATTTTCCTTGATGTACTTTAAGACGGTCGATGACAGCCATCGTATCTTTTCGCTGCTCTTCCTTAGCGACTTCCTGCTTATGAATGTCCACTAATCTGAGCAATACTGTATTCACTGAAAGTCCACCAAATCCAACGGCAGAGTACAGCTCAGCTTCGCCGCCAGCATTCAAAGATTTTCCAATCTTTTCTAGGCGACCATTTTTTGTTAAGTCCTTCCAATCATAGCCTAAGCGTTTCGCTTCTTTTTCTAATAGTTCGCGACCTTTGACGATATTTTCTTCTTTATTTTCACGCTTAAACCAGTTTCGAATCTTTGTCTTACTTTCTGTAGAGCCGACAATATTTAACCAGTCTAACCGTGGTTTCCCATTTTTAGAAGTGACGATTTCAACGATGTCACCATTTTGCAATTCATAATCCAAAGGAACAATCTTGCCATTAATTTTGGCTCCTACACATTTATTCCCCACATCGGTATGAACACGATACGCAAAATCCAGTGGCACTGTGCCTTTCGGTAACTTCATAACGTCGCCTTTTGGGGTAAAGACGAATACTTCCCCTGTAAAGACATCCAGTTTCAAAGCGTTAAGCAATTCTTTCGGATCGCTTGCATCTTGCCACTCAAGAACATGACGAATCCAGCCTACCTTTGCATCAAAATCAGCTTCTGCTTTCCCTTTATTACCTTCCTTATATCGCCAATGGGCGGCTACACCATATTCAGACACACGATGCATATCCCAAGTACGAATTTGAATTTCTACAGGCTGACCTTTTGTACCGATAACTGTGGTATGCAAGGATTGATACATATTCGACTTCGGCATCGCAATGTAATCTTTAAAGCGATACGGCAAAGGTTTCCACAAACTATGTACTGTACCTAGCACGGCATAACAATCTGGAATCGTATCTACGATGACTCGAACGGCATACAAATCATAAATTTGAGATAAATCTCGATTGTCCTTTTTCATTTTCTTATAAATACTATAAAAGTGTTTGGGACGACCTTTTACATCTGCTTTAATATGAGCATGTTCCAAAGCATCTTTCAAAGTATTCATAGTATCATTTACAATATCCTCACGAGCTTGTCGTTTTTCACTCATCTGTTGTACTAGGTCATAATATTTTTCTGGTTCTAAATAGCGGAACGATAAGTCCTCTAGTTCCCATTTAATATTAAAAATACCTAAGCGATGTGCCAATGGCGCAAAAATTTCTAATGTTTCTTGGGCTATGCGTTGTTGTTTATCAGGACGCATATGCTTTAAGGTACGCATATTGTGTAATCGGTCCCCTAGCTTGATGACCACTACGCGCACATCTTTTGCCATGGCCAAAATCATCTTTCGATAATTTTCAATTTGCTGTTCTTCTTTTGTTTGATACTGAAATTGATTTAGTTTTGTAACCCCATCTACCAAGAATGCCACTTCTGGTCCAAATTGTTCTTCTATTTCCTCTAAGCTTATCTCTGTATCTTCCACTACATCATGTAATAAAGCAGATACCAAGGTAGATCGATCAATTTGTAGTTCGCTCAATATGGTGGCAACCCCTAAAGGGTGCAAGATATACGGTTCTCCAGAAGCCCGTTTTTGTGGAGCATGCGCTTTATCTGCCAGTGCAAACGCACGCTCTATGACTGGCCAGTCTTCTTCTGGTAAATAGGACCGAACACGGTCCATAAATTGTCCATATTCTCGTTCTTTATTAAATGTATGCTCCTGAGGGGTACTTATAGTACTTACCATTATGATCCCTCCTGACTATAAGTCATAAACGTCAACGATGTGTGAAGTTCCAACTTTTGTTGCACATTCACCCAGCGATATACATGACGTCCATCATCCAATGCTTCCTCTTTTAGAATGCCTAAATCTTTAAATACATCTAAAGCAAGGATTGCTTCTCGCGAAGTCATTTCTTGTGGCTTACACTCTAACGCTTCTCGCTCCACTATATACTTTGGTGCTGTGGGAGACCGGAAAATATGTTTTACCACAGTATACATCTTGCGTAAGCTATCTACTTCTAGTCGTTCTCTTTGTTGTGAAAGTGGTTCCAAGTCTTGCACAATGAGTTGTGGCATCACCACGCCTTGCCATTCATTTTTCTGCAAAGAAAATGCTACTTTTACAGGGTCATCTGCAAAGATTTCCTGCATATAATGTGCCCCTTGCCAAGCCACCGCATCAATGGGGCCCTGTTGACCTTGCAAGATAATTTTACAATGATTTTTTTGAAATCCCATAGGGTACAGATTCTGCACACGAATCTTAGGAAGTGCAAACACAGGCGTACTATTCCCCATACCATAAGGCTCTAAAGTAGCTATTTGATCAATTAACTCAATGCTAATATCATCGCTATGCATAGCACCATCAACGGTGACAATGGGAATATAATCTTCTTCTGTTAATTGTTTACGGCAAAACTCACTAGCTTTTTCACGTAAGGCATCAATATGCTCTGCTTGTACACTAAATCCTGCCGCCTGTGCATGTCCACCAAACTGTATTAATGTATCTCCCGCAAAGGTTAACATATCATACATATTACAATGATCAATACTACGACAGGAGCCTTTACCAATTCCATCATGAATACTAATCACCATAGTCGGTTTATAAAAGGCTTCTACCAAACGGGACGCAACGATACCGATAACTCCAGGATGCCAGCCTTCGCCTGCCACTACAATACATTGATCCGCCAAACTTCCTTGTGCTAATACCGATTGATACGCTTCTTCAAAAATAGCTCGTTCAATCTGTTGTCGCTCCGTATTTGTTTCTTGCAACTCTTCTGCAATTTCCATGGCCTCAACTAGGTCTGTGGTAATCAGTAATTCTACAGCTCGTGTCGCATGCGTCACCCGTCCTGCTGCATTTAATCTTGGTGCTAAGGTAAACCCAATATGGCCTGCAGATAGTACTTTTCCTTCTAAACCGGCCACTTGCACTAAGGCTTGAATCCCTACATTGGGAGACTCTGTCATCTTACGCAAACCTTCACGGACGATAATCCGATTTTCTCCCACTAAGGGAACTACATCAGCAACCGTGCCCAAAGCTACAATATCTAAGTCTTCTCGATATTCTTCACCAGTACGACGCTTCCATAAAGCTTGGCAGACTTTGAATGCCACACCTACGCCAGATAAGTTTTTATCTGTATAGGGACACTCTGGCTGTTTATGGTTAACCACCGCTGTAGCCCTTGGTATTTGCGGCGGTGATGTATGATGGTCTGTAATAATCATAGACACGCGATCTCTCACAGCTTCTACAATATCATAGGAACTAATACCGCAATCTACAGAAATAATTAAATCTGTTTTTTGAGCAATCAAATATTCCAAAGCTTCTAAGTTGAGACCATATCCTTCACTTTGTCGCTCTGGAATATAATAAGTTACATTCGCTCCTAATCGCGAAAAAAATCGGTACATTAGTGATGTAGCCGTAATACCATCTACATCATAATCTCCGTAAATGACAATGGACCCATTCATGGCTAAGACTCTTTCGATTTCTTCCACAGCCTGTGCCATTCCTTTTAACATAAAAGGATCTAATAAATCATCCATTGTGCTATATAAGAATGTTCGACCTTCTTCTACAGTGGTAATCCCACGGTTTGCCAATAAATGAGAAACAATAGGATGCACTGCTAATCCAGAGGTCAATTGAGATTCTATTTCTTTTTGATGTTCGGCAATTTTCCAACGTTTGCCTTTTCGTTTATCTAGTTTCATACGTACCTCTTGGAGGGATATTTCTTTCATTATCATTATCATTATTATACATGAAAGTCCGAGTATTTTCAATAAGTATCATTATTAAAAATATAATAATTTACTTTTATTATTACATCTTATGACAAAAGTAGTGTTTATAATTAAATTTCTTCACTCTTCAATTATCAATTTCAAACTCTAAAACCCCACCATAACAAATGTGAGGGCTCTTCGTATATGAGCATCCCACACATTTAGCATAAAACTAAAAAAGGTTGTACCCAAATGCACGTACAGCATTTCAGTACAACCTAATGTAAAACCTGTCCTAGTTCTAATTATACAGAATATGACATCCATCACTTCTATGAAGCCATATACTACCATCATTACAAAGAAATCATCTACTCATGCACTACGATGACTACACTGGAAGTATTTCCCTATATACATTATCTTAGATGATTCCAAATAACTTCATGCTTAGGTTACCAAAGAAGAAATGGAAGATATAATTCAATACGGAAATATAAAATCCTACTTTCCACCAGGTCACTTGTGGCACGTAGTGACTGCCAAAGAAGATTGGCGTTACCCCAGAGCTATAATGTGTCAACGTACAGCCGGGGCTATTCATCAAGCCAAACATTAAAATTGCATAAGGAATTGGTGCTCCCAAGGCAATTAAGATAGACGCAAAGGCAGAAAATAAAGCTGTAATACGAGCGGTGCCGCTGGCGAAGAAATACTGCGAGTATACAAAGACTAACGAAATAATCAAAGCCGCCCACTCCCAAGACATACCACCTAACATAGTGCTGACGAATTTTGCAAAAACAGCTACAACCCCTAATTTACCAAGTAATCCAGCCATACCTACTAGAGTACCCATCCAGATTAAAATATCCCAACCTGTGGTTTCTTTCAAAATATCATCCCATGTAAGACATTCGCTAATGACACAGGCTAGTACGGCCATAATCGCAATGACCGTCGCATGTAAACCCGTAATTGTCGTAGTAGACCAGAGTAGAATTGCCCCCACAAAGATAGCTGCTACCTTTTTCTCCATCGTCGTGATCGGACCTAGTTTATCTAACTCTTCACGAGCCATAGCTGGAGCTTCTGGTGTTTCTTTGATTTCAGGTGGGTAAATCTTATAAATAAACCAAGGCATGATAACCATACTGAGCAAACCAGGCAAGGCTCCTGCTAAAAACCACTCCCACCATGTCACAGTGTAGCCAAATAATTTTGCCCCTAAAGATGTAATCAACAAGTTACCACTACAAGCGGTCAAGAATACAGTCACTGTACAGGCATTTACTGTGTGAGCCGTAGTCATTAGGTAGGCTCCCATGCGACGTGCCGTTTCTCCTGGTCTCGAATCAAAGGCCATAGAAATATTTTGCACGATAGGATAGATAATACCACCTCCACGAGCTGTATTAGATGGAGTAGCGGGAGAAATAATTAAATCTGTCATCGCCAAGGCATAGGCTAAACGCAAGGTACTCGTACCGAACCAATGAATTAAGGTATACGCAATGCGTCGACCTAATCCAGAGTTAATGATCCCTCTAGAAAAGAAGATAGCGGATACGATAAGCCATACATTAGGCTCTGCATAGCCTAATAACGCTTCATTCATCTTAATCGAACTAGTAGCTACTGCCGCCGCAGATCCCATAAATGCCATTACCCCAGTGGGATATGGTCGTAGTATAAAGCCCACAATAGTAGCTGTAAAGATAGCTAATAAATGCCATCCTTGATCTGAAATTTCTGGCGTATGTGGCAAATACCATATGATCAGTGCCACAGCTACCACTCCCAATAGTCTTAGTAGTTTATCCATGTAGTATCATTCCTTTCTCTATTAACACAGATCCTCCAGAGGTAACAAAAAACCCAGCACCATAAGGGTACCGGGTTCTGTAATCGCCAAATTAACGTTTGGAGAATTGGGATGCTTTACGAGCTTTTTTAAGACCGTATTTTTTACGTTCTTTCATACGTGGGTCACGAGTCAAGAAGCCAGCCTTTTTAAGACCTTGACGAAGTTCGCCATCAACTTCTAATAATGCACGAGACACACCGTGACGAATTGCACCAGCTTGACCGGATGGGCCACCACCAGCTACAGTTGCCACAACGTCGTATTGTTCTAAAGTGTTTGTTAATACCAATGGTTGTTTAACAATCAACTCAAGAGTTTGACGACCGAAATATTCATTTAATTCGCGTTTGTTTACAGTGATTTTACCTGTACCCGGTACCAGACGAACTCTAGCAACGGAAGATTTTCTACGACCAGTGCCGTAGTATTGTGCTACTGCCATTATATGTTCCTCCTCCCGGTATTAACGGATATCTAATTCCAAAACTTCTGGTTTTTGAGCAGCATGTGGATGCTCTGCGCCAGCGTATACATTCAATTTACGGTATTGTTGTGCACCCAATTTATTTTTTGGAAGCATACCTTTAACTGCCATTTCGATTACACGCTCAGGATGTTTTTCCAACATCATAGCAAGTGTAGTGAAACGAGATCCGCCTGGATAACCAGAATGACGGAAATATTCTTTTTGTAATAATTTTTTACCTGTTACACGAACTTTTTCTGCGTTCACAACGATAACGTGGTCACCAGTGTCTGCATGTGGTGTAAAAGTTGGTTTATGTTTGCCCCGAAGAACTTTAGCAACTTCGGCAGCAAGACGTCCTAAAGTTTTACCTTCAGCGTCAACAACATACCATTTGCGTTCAATATTGTTCGCATTGGCCATAAATGTAGTTTTCATGCTGCTTTCCTCCTAATAACAAGAATGTATTAACAGAAGCAATTGCCACCTTCCGGGGCTAGTGGAAGTCCGTACAAATTGCTTACCGAAATATTATACTCAAAATACAATGGATATGTCAAGGATTATCGCAAAGATTTCTTCAACAACCAATCGATATCTGTCTTCTCTGGAGTCACAACAAATTGGTGTTCTCCAAATTTTTCAAACCCATAGCGTTTATAAAAATGTTGGGCTTTATAATTTTTCTCCCAAACGCCCAACCATGCCCAAGAAAAATTACCAGATTCAGCGATGCGCAAAGCTTTTTCAAATAAGGCTTTACCCACACCTTGTCCATGGTACTCTTTGAGCACATACAGGCGTTGCACTTCAAAGGCATTCTCTAATTTACGCTCTGTTTGTGCGTCGCCCCAGTTTATTTTCAAATACCCTGCCAACACATCATCTACGTAAGCTAGATATGTTTCGCTCTCGTCATGGTCCAACTCACGTTTCAATACATCATGGTTATAAGCCTCATCAAAGAAAGCCTGTAACTCCTCTTCCGTATTGTCATGACTGAAAGTTTCTCTAAATGTGTCTGCACACAAGTTAGACAATGCTGGAATATCTGTCTCTTGAGCTCTCACAATGGCGACAACAGAACCCATTGGTTCACGAGATTCCCCTAGAATGCGCACCTCTGGTTCCAACTGCACCCCATGAGCTGCATGAATCCGCTTTTGGACCTCATGAATTACACCTAGCACATCATTGGCTGTAGCGCCTCCACGATTGACCACAAATCCAGCATGCTTCGTAGATACCTCTGCAGGTCCTACGGACAACCCTTTCAAACCTGTTTGGTCAATCAAAGTTCCTGCATAATATCCCGGTGGGCGCTTGAAGGTAGATCCTGCGCTAGCATGTTCCAATGGTTGTTTAGACTCTCGTTTTTCAGTAAGATCATCCATCCGTCCTTGGATATCCTCAGGATTTCCTTCCTGTAATTCCATAGTCACACGAACGATGATTTCATGGTTCTCGTGGAAGCGGCTATGACGATAGGCAAACTGTAACTCTTCTCGGCTATAGTGGTGCAAGTTCCCCTGCATATCTACAGCATCTACACTGGTTACCACTTGATCCATCTCTCCATCATAGGCACCTGCATTCATGAATACAGCGCCGCCCAAACTACCAGGAATACCGATGGCAAATTCCAAGCCGCTTAAACATTCACGTTGGGCGTATTCGGATACTTCTTTCAAAGTATACCCAGCGCTCATAGTAATGGTTGTACCGTTGCGGTGTTGCTCCTCTTGCAATTCTTTCAAGCAAAGAACGACGCCACGCATGCCTCCATCTTGAATCAACACATTAGATCCTAGGCCTAGCACAAAAGGTTCTATATTATGAGTATGTAATACACGCATGCAATCCTGCAATTCTTGTATAGAACGAGGTAGTACAAGTAGATCCGCAGGTCCTCCTATTTGAAAAGTCGTGAAAGGTGCTAACATCGCATCCCTTTGAATACGATCCAACGGAATCACCTGTTGCAATGCTTCCCATACAGCACTCATATTAGTTTGCCTTTTCTAAAATTTTCATACCTTCAGTGATTGGTTCGCTAATGATTCGATAAATATCATTCGCCACTTGTGTCCAACGTGCATGGGCTGTTAAGTACGCATTTGCACCAGAATTAGCTTGTACCATTGGCAATAAGCCTTCTAATTTTTTCAATAATTCTTCCGCTTCAGGAGCATCTGCAATTTTTGCATATTCCAGTTGCATTTGTAAAGACATAAATTCTTCTACCATGCCTTTTGCTGCTTGGTCGTCTTTAATTGCCTCTTGGGCTGCCATCATCTCTTTATGTTCTTCGCTGTCACGCATTGCTTTTTGTAATTCATAGGCTAAATCGTAATTCATAATTCCTCCTCCATCCTATTAGGATTTCATTCTTATATTCTTTCATATATTGTGTATGCTATACAGTCTATAGTATCTAATCTTTTGTCATTCTGTGAAAGTCTACGATATTTCACTATATATAGGCTATACCATATGATTAGACTTACTATATTTAGCATTTTCTATAGACCAATACCTACTATCAAGAGGTTACACCTCGATAGATACACCTGGTCCAACGGCCTGCAAATCTGGGAAATCCAGTTGGCGCATAGCTTCATAGGCAATGATTGCCACCGCATTCGATAAATTCAAAGACCGCGCTTCATCAATCATCGGAATACGAATGCATGTGTCTGGATTGGCTGCCACAATTTCTTCTGGCAAACCTTTTGTTTCTTTACCAAACACGAGCATATCTCCAATTTCATATTGCACTTCTGCGTGGGTATGGGCAGCCTTTGTCGTAGCATACCAAAAACGCCGATTTTTATATTGTTCATACACTTCATCCAAGGACTTATGTATTTTTACATCTACTAGATGCCAATAATCAAGACCTGCTCGTTTTAAATATTTATCTTCAATGGAAAACCCCAAAGGTTCCACCAAATGTAGTGTCATATGATTTGCTGCACAAAGACGTGCAATATTGCCTGTATTACCAGGAATTTCCGGTTCTACTAATACAATTTCCATGATTCACCTACTATCTTATCGCTTAAAATGTCCGCTTTTACCACCTTGTTTTTCCACAAGATACACAGGACCAATGGTCATACTTTTATCAACGGCTTTCACCATATCATAGACCGTCAATAGACCAACTTGAACCGCTGTTAACGCTTCCATTTCCACCCCTGTAGGACCCGTAGTTTTCACTGTGCTACGAATGCACACAGCTTGTTTCTCTTCTACCAAGGAACAGTCTACACTCACCTTCGTCAACGCCAATGGATGGCATAACGGAATAAGGTTAGACGTTTGTTTCGCTCCCATGATGGCTGCCAATTGTGCCACTGCTAACACATCACCTTTTTTGACATTCCCACTAGCCACAATACTAAAAGCTTCCTCACTGAGCGTAATAAACCCTTCTGCTACAGCTACGCGCTCTGTATGATCCTTTTGGGACACATCCACCATATGCGCATTACCGCCTTCATCAAAATGTGTTAATTTCATAGATACCTCCATGTGAATTTCATTATACCATAGAGAAGGGATTGACGTCAGTAATCTATGTTAGAGAAAAGAGTCTACGCAAAAAGGATTGCCACATTAGCATATGCTAGTGACAATCCTTTCATGTAGAAAGATTATTTTTACATTAATTGAGCAATTTCATCGCTTCTGTAATTTTTATTTGTTCAAGGAACTGTTTATTTTTCATATTCCTTATATTACAGCTCGATAGTTTGCCCTGGATCAACCACAAGTCCAGCTTGTTTATGCTTTGCTTCTAACAAAGCCACAAAGGTTGCTGGCTCTTTATCAATCACAGGCCATGTTTTGTAATGAATTGGGATGGTTGTATTTGCTTGAATCCAAGATGCTGCTGTCACCGCATCTTCCACACCCATCGTAAAGTTATCACCGATTGGTAGTAAAGCATAGTCAATTTCACCATGGCGACTGATTAATTTCATATCACTAAACAACGCCGTATCCCCAGCAAAATACACACGTTTACCAAAAAACTCAATGATCACACCTGCCGCATGACCACCTGGAACACCAGACCCATGAAAAGCTGGTGTTAAACGGATAGAACCAAATGGGAAATTAAACTTTCCACCTAAATGCATCGCATGGCTACGAGCCCCTGCTTCAGCGGCTTTTCGAGCTACCTCTGCAGTAGAGATTACAAGGGCATCATTCTTCTTGGCAATCATATCGGTATCACCATAATGATCATCATGACCATGGGACACAAAAATATATTGGCACTCTATATCCTCTGCCTTTGCCACATCCCATGTATTACCCGTAAAAAACGGATCACATACCAACGTTACATCACCATTGCTCAAAGCAAACGTAGCATGACCATAATACGTTAACGTTACATTGCTCATAAGAATACCTCCCTCAGATTATCTTAGTCCAACAATATTTGTTAAGTAAATTATATCATTCATAGAAAGCTGGTCGCAAGATAAAGAGCATGTATACATAAAAGTCAACATCCCTAGGCCGCCACCTAGGGATGTTTGCTATATATTCATGTTACAAAATCTAGCTATATAGTAGTTACGCTTCCGCCCACTCTGTATGGAATGTGCCTTCTTTGTCTGTACGTTCGTATGTATGAGCACCGAAGAAGTCACGTTGTCCTTGGATTAGATTTGCTGGCAATACACCACGACGATAGGAATCGAAGTAATCTAAGGATGCACTGAAAGCAGGTGTTGGGATACCATAACGTTTCGCAGCAATGATCGCTTCACGCCATTTTGCTTGATGTGTTTGCAATGCTTCTGCGAAGAATGGATCCAACATCAAGTTATTCAAATCTGGGTTATTTGTGAATGCTTTTTTAATATCTTCTAAGAAAGCAGCACGGATAATGCAACCGCCACGCCATAACAATGCCATGTCACCGAAGTTGATATTCCAATTATATTCTTTTGCTGCTGCTTTAATCAATGCAAAGCCTTGTGCATAGGAGCAAATTTTAGACGCATATAAGGCAGAATGGATAGCATCTACTAAGGCTTCTTTATCACCTTCAAAAACTTCTGTAGGACCTGCTAACACTGGTTCTGCCAACACACGCTCCGATTTGTAGGCAGACATAGCACGCGCAAATACGGCTTCCGCGATGGTTGGAATTGGCACACCAAGGTCTAAACCTTCTTGGCTAGTCCATTTACCAGTACCTTTTTGACCAGCTTTGTCCAAGATTTTTTCTACTAATGGAGTTCCATCAGTATCTTTGACTTTCATAATTTTAGCAGTAATTTCGATGAGGTAAGAATCTAATAATCCCGTGTTCCATTTCGCAAATACATCGCCGATTTCATCATCACTCATGCGAAGTAATTCTTTCATCATGAAGTAGGCTTCGGAAATTAATTGCATATCGCCGTATTCGATACCATTGTGCACCATTTTTACATAGTGACCTGCACCGTCATCACCTACATATGTGCAGCAAGGACCGTCTGCCACTTGGGCTGCAATGGATGTAAAGATAGGCGCCAATTCATTGTAGGAAGCTTCGTTGCCACCTGGCATCAAGCTTGGACCATTTAAAGCCCCTTCTTCACCACCAGATACGCCAACTCCTAAGAAACGGAAACCTTTGGATTCTAAGTATTTTGTACGACGAATCGTATCTGGGTAATGGGAGTTACCGCCATCGATTAATGTATCGCCTTGATCTAAATATGGTAAAAAGGCTTCAATCATATCGTCTACAGGTTGACCTGCTTTCACTAAGAACATGATTTTACGAGGTTTTTCTAACATTGCTACAAACTCTTCTGGAGTATGTGCTCCGCCGATTGTTCCTTCGTGGTTATAGTTGGCTACAAAATCGTCTGTTTTTTGTGGTGTACGGTTGTACACTGCAATGCTGAATCCATGACGGGCAATGTTGCGGGCCAAGTTTTGTCCCATAACAGCCAAACCAACTAGACCAAATTGATATAATTTTTCACTCATCGTCATACCTCTTTCTTGATTGACTACCGGGTGTGAGCTTGTTCTTCTTTCAAACGAGCCAACATCACTGATGAACTAAACATAATAATACCTGCTATGACGGTCGCCAAAGCTAGGTTTTCTCCGAAGACGATAAATCCCCAGAAGGAGTTAAAGAACACCCCTACATATTGCATAAATTGTGCTACTACTGCATTGGTTGCCACAAACGCACCAGTTAGGAAGAATTGCGCCACTACAGAAATGGCTCCGATAATCCCTAAATACAGTGCTTGTGTTGCATTAGGCCACACAAAATCTGGTATCATCACGATACCGCCTACTAGCATGGTGGTGACTAAGAAATAAAACATGATTTCATAGGAACTGTGACCACCCTTTAAGCTAATGGTACGAATCGTTGTATAGGCCGCCGCCGATAAGGCTGCTCCTGCAATGGCAATAAAAGAATACCAATGTAATCCCGATAAATTCCAAGGTTGAATCATATACACAACGGCTAAGAAGATCAATCCTAACCATTTAGCAGATCCATCAGGCAATTTTTCTTTCAACACAAAGTTGCTAAAAATCAGGACGAATATACCTGATAATTGAAATAGTATGGATGCATCTGCCATCGTCATATAGACTAATGCAATGAAATTACTTAAATTTCCTAATCCACCGAAGATACCACGCAAGGTTAATAATCCTCGATGTTCCGTGGAAAAGGAAATTCCTTTTTGTCGCATCACTATGAGTACGGCAATTGTTCCTATGAGCCCTCTGAAAAATGTCACCTCCGCCGCTGGCATACCATCTCCTAAGAGTTTCACGAATAAATTCATGATACTGAAGGCAAAGGATGACATGAGAGAAAAGAAAAATGCTTGTACCATAGGTCACCTATTGTTTGAAAGTATCCACAAAGGATAGAATTTCTTCTTTCATAGATTCTTTTGGAATTACCTTCGTAAAACGCAATGGCTTATGTTGCAACTCTGCCAATTGTTTCGGACAACCTACGCCTGTGACTGCAGAAATATTGCCTAAGCTTTCATAAGGAGTTGATCCTACTTTGATATCCAAGGCTTCACAAATCGGTGTTGGGAATTTAAAAGGATGCGCCGTGGAAGCAATCACCGTATGACGGTGACCATCTTCAGGATGAGCCTCTAGCTCTTTCATATAAGCTCCCATCGCCACCGCTGTGTGCGGATCCATCACATAGCCATAGGAGTTGTACACTTGCTCGATGACAGCTTTTGTCATGTCATCGTCTACATAGGCGCCAGCAAATTCTTTTTGCACCGCTTGTAGTTCTTCTGGAGTGACAGAGAATTTGCCCTCTGCTTTCAGTGCTTTCATACGCTCAGCTGTCAATTCTACATTTTCACCGCTCACATAATAAATAAACCGTTCAAAGTTAGAACTTTCCAAAATATCCATAGACGGAGAAATGGTTGTATAGAACGGACGATTCATATCATAGGTACCAGTGCTGAAGAAATCTGCGAGCACATTGTTTTGGTTCGAGGCACAAATTAATTTACCAACCGGAATACCCATGCGTTTTGCATAGTAAGCGGCCAAAATATTGCCGAAGTTGCCTGTTGGCACCACCACATTAAACGCTTCATCTTCGTGGATAGCCCCCATATTTACCAATTCAGCATAGGCTGCCACATAGTACACCACTTGTGGCGCTAGACGGCCGATATTAATAGAGTTAGCAGAAGAGAACTTCACGCCTTTGTCTGCCACTTCCTTCGCCACATCAGTATCCACAAAGAGACGCTTCAAAAATTGTTGCGCATCATCAAAGTTACCTTCGATGGCTGTTACATTGACATTTGCACCTTCTTGCTTTTGCATTTGCTCTTGTTGCATAGGGCTAACGCCATCCGTTGGGAAAAATACTTGAATATGCGTTCCCGGCACATCTTTGAATCCTTCTAAGGCTGCTTTTCCTGTATCACCAGAGGTAGCTGTCAATATCAACACTTCTTTTGTTTCTTTTTCCGCTTCCTTTGCTGCCACCAATAAGTACGGGAACAAAGATAAGGCCATATCTTTAAAAGCTTGGGTGCGACCGTGGAACAACTCCAACACGGATACTCGCTCTAACAAGGAATGCATTGGCGCCATATCTGGTGTATCGAAGTTCACCGTATTATAGGCACTACGAATCATCGTTTCTAATTCTGCTTCTGTGAAAGTCGTAAATAACTTACTCAACACAACCAGTGCAATTTCTTCATAGCTTTTATCTGCCACATCGCGGTAGGACAAACATTGTTCCGGAAACTCCGCCGGCACATATAACCCTCCATCACTTGCCAATCCATGGAGCAATGCAAAGGTTTCACTCACTGTTTCATGACTGCGCGTACTTGTATACTTCATTCTTTCATCCTTTATGTTTCACAATATATTGTATTATCTTCATTCATTATAAATTAATGCTATCTATTTAGCAAGAAAAGGCGCACTTCAATCTCAATCATGACAATTAGTAATAAAAGTCACAATTATACCACTCTAATTATAAAATAGTCATACTTATTCATCTTGTTCTTGACATTGAAAAACTAAAAGAGTACAATACACACATACAATCAAACATTCGGGAATAGGTGCGAAAGCATAATAGAGAAGCCAGTTAAAGTCTGGCACGGTCCCGCCACTGTAAAGCAGAGCAAATCCAATTATGTCACTGGGAAACTGGGAAGGCTGGAGGCGCGTTGAAGCTGAGTCAGGAGAACTGCCTATTCATCATTCACCACTTGACCTACGAGAGATAGGGAGGAGAATCAAAGGCCTTTTTCTGATACTCCAAAATACAAGAAAAAGGATTTTTTATTACTACAATATGCGTTGTATGGGATACGTCACATATTGATGATTGCCTTATCATGGCCAAGTGAATTTACCATTATGGTATTAGCACTCAAAGTGTTGATATAGTTGTCATGATTTTGTATGGGCGTACATCATCATCCTAAAAAGAACCTGCCGGTGGGCAGGTTCTTTTTTTGCTTCAATACTAAATAGGGAGACCACTCACATACGAGTAGCCTCCCATATTTTTATCATAATTCTATTTTCTCTCTATCGTCATTGCCCTTGACATGGTACAATACAATTGCATAGGGGATTCCGGCCTCTTGTATCATACCCTCAAAGGCAATATGCGTGTCCAGCGCTAGCTTTAGAGGGTTTTTTCTTTGTCCATATACATTGCTTTGAAGTCATTATAGTCTTCCACCATATATTCTGGCATTATGGATAAGGCTTTTTCTTGGATCCATTCTGGGATTCCATAATAGGCTCCTGCCACAGCACCAACAATGGCACCCAATGTATCACAGTCACCACCGATGTACATCACGTTGCGGATAGCCGATTCATAATCTTCACTTTCAAAGAAACATTGCATCCCTTCTGGCACTGTTTTTTGACAACTTGGCTCAAACTTATATGTCTTGTGCAGTTCTTCCACGCTGTACTCCCCAGGATAATAGGATCGTACCATTTCTTGAATTTCTTCTTTCGTTGCTCCATGAAGTGCTTTGAAGACGGCTAAAGCCGTCACTTCTCCACCTTTTAATCCTTCCGGATCATCGTGGGTGGTACCTGTTATAATTTGGCTCAACAGTTTGACTTCCATTTCACTATTCCCTACGTAAGCCACAGGACTAATACGCATCGCTGCTCCATTACCCCAACTACCATAGGGATCAGTCGCATCAGATAACCCCCATTGGAAAAATTTTGCACCAAATCCACCCATCGGTAATGGATTGGAAAGAAAATATTCTTTCATACGATAGATAGTAGCTCGTTGTAAATGTGTCCCCCTTCCTTTTACATCGATTAAAGCTCGTGCAATAGCACATGTTAAAATCGAATCATCTGTAGGCTCACAAGCCTCTGACAAAAACTCGAAGTCTCTGCTTTTGATATTATTGAACTCATAGATTGAGCCCGCTATATCTCCAATGATTGCTCCTAACATAGAACTCCTTTCCGGTGTTTCCACCAAACTCATTGCGATAATTACATAGATGTATGCAAAAATTATATACATCTGTGATTTTCCCACAATATACCTCGTTATATCTATTGATATAACCGAATTGTTAACATTATACACCATGTCTTTTTAAGAGACAATACCCCCTCAACAGCTATAGACATATAGTTTAGCAAGTGATAAAATTAAATGTTATTAACATTATTAATATCATAAGTAAGTTTGTTTTTGGGAGGCACTATGTCTTTATTTTCGATGATAAAACACTTTTGTTTAGTGGCTGCCCCCGTCACAGCAACACAAGTTTCATTAATTCTCGGCAGCTTCGTAGCTGTCACCTTAACGGGGCAGTATAGTACAGTGGATCTGGCCGGCATGGCTATGGGCTATAATTTATGGGTAGCAGCCTTTTTTGGTCTCACTGGAATTCTTTTAGGAGTCACTCCTATCGTATCTCACGCTTTAGGCGCTAAAAAAACAGAATCTATCGCTTCTATTATGTGGCAAAATGTCTATTTAGGGCTTATTTTTGCCACAGGTCTTATTGTAGCCACCCTGATGGGTCTTTCCCCCTTGCTAGATATACTCGGTATCGAACCCGCTGCCAAAACGGTATGCCTACAATATATGTACGCTATGTGCGTCGCCTTTCCTGCGATGATGATCATGTCCGCCTTTCGGTACATCGTCGACGCTCATGGCAATACACAATATTCTTTATATATCATTAGTAGTAGTGTATTAATTCAGTCCATCGGTAATGCTATCTTCATTCCAGGTCTTGGCCCTATTCCCGCCCTTGGCGGATTTGGTGCTGGCATCGCAACAGTCATCGCCTATTGGTATATGATGTTCTGCTACCTTGGAATGATTACGTATCACAAAAAGTTTAAACACTATCAGTTTTGGTCCTCTTTCACAGGGCCTAGTTGGGTACTCATTCGCGACCAATTATCTTTGGGTATCCCTATTGGATTGTCTATCTTTGCGGAAATCAGTATTTTCAGTGCCGCCGGCATTTCTATGTCCAACTTCGGCACTGACATCATTGCGGCCCACCAAGCTGCAGCTAGTTTTCTAGGAGTTACCTTCTCTTTTCCACTTAGTTTAAGCATGGCTTCTACCATTGTTATCGCCTATGAATTAGGCGCCAAACGATACGAACAAGCCGTCACCTATACATGGATCACCCGTGGTGTAGCAATCTTTATCGCACTTTGCATTGGCACCTATTCCTTTACCCACATCGATTACTTAGCAGAACTTTTCACCAATGAGGAGCACATGATTCCTTTAATTGAAAGTTTCATCTCCTATGCGGTGTTCTTCACCATCATCGATGCTCTAGGCACTCCATTACAAGGAGTGCTCCGTGCGTACCGGGATGTGACAAGTGTATCGATCATTGCTATCGGTACCTATTGGGGTGTTACCGTGCCTGTAGCTTACCTTTGTTACGCATTTACAGACTTCGGTCCTTATTCCGTTTGGATTGGATTATTAACTAGTACCTCCACTGCTGCACTATGCTATATGTATCGACTACGGAGAGTACAAAGAAAACTATTAGAAATATAACTATACTTCTTACGGAGCTGTTCTTAGAGCGGCTCCATTTTTTGCTTTGACATATCTTTTTAAATACTATAGAATATAGAAATGCAATTTAAACTATATATAAATGTATCATTATTGATGTATAACAGAAGGAGCTCCTATGGCTACTATCAATCCAAATTACGAAAACCTACAAGGTTCCTATTTATTCGCAAATATTGCACGCAAAGTAGAAGCTTTCAAAGAAAGCCATCTGGAGGCAGACATCATTCGCCTTGGCATTGGCGATGTGACACGCCCTCTTGTGCCAGCTGTCATTGAAGCTATGCACGCCGCAGTAGAAGAAATGGGTTCTGCCGATACATTCCGAGGTTATGGTCCTGAGCAAGGCTACGATTTCTTGCGCAATGCCATCGTTGAAGGCGATTATGCTCCCCTAGGCATTACTATTCAAGCTGATGAAATCTTCGTATCTGACGGTGCTAAATCTGATGTGGGCAATATTCAGGAAATTTTCTCTGAAAATAACATCATCGCTATTACTGACCCTGTATACCCTGTATATTTAGATTCTAATGTGATGAGTGGTCGCACTGGTAAAGCTATCGACGGCATCTACGAAAAAGTGGTATATTTACCAACCAATGCAGAGAATCATTTCTCTCCGGCATTCCCAAAAGAACGAGTAGATATCGTCTATCTTTGCTGCCCTAACAACCCAACTGGCACTGTATTAAGCCGTGCTCGTTTGGCGGAATGGGTACAGTGGTGTAAAGATAACGAAGCGATCTTAATGTTCGACTCCGCTTATGAAGCTTTCATCACATCTACAGATACAGTTCGTTCTATTTATGAAATCGAAGGCGCTCGTGAAGTGGCCATCGAATTCCGTTCTTTCTCTAAAACAGCAGGTTTCACTGGTACTCGTTGTGCCTACACTGTAGTTCCTCACGAAGTAACTGCAAAGAACACAGAAGGCAAACGTGTTCCTCTGAACCCAATGTGGAATCGTCGCCAGACCACAAAATTCAATGGTGTTCCTTACATCATTCAACGTGGTGCTGCTGCTGTTTACACACCAGAAGGTCGTGCACAAATTAAAGAACACATCGCTTACTACATGGAAAATGCTCGCATTATCCGTGAAGGCTTAGAAGCCATTGGTCTAACTGTATTTGGTGGTGTTGATGCTCCATACATTTGGATTCAAGCACCAAAAGGCATGACTAGCTGGGACTTATTCGATACCCTATTAGAAAAGGTACACATTGTAAGCACTCCTGGTTCTGGCTTTGGTCCAGAAGGCGAAGGCTATTTACGTCTCACTGCATTCGGAAGCCGAGAAAACACCATTCGTGCAGTCGATCGCATTAAAACATTACAATTTTAATATCCCCCCTTTTCTCTATGAGAATTTTTCGCTATAATGGTACATGCGAAAAATAGCGGACATAATCCTCCCTATTTTATTTCATCATATACTGTAATCTTACATTACAGTTCGTATAGCATTAATATTAATGAAAGTATCAACTTTCACGAAAGGAAGTAACAATGAGCAACATTCGTATTGGTATCGTTGGATACGGCAATCTTGGTCGCGGTGTAGAAGCGGCTGTAGCATTACAACCAGATATGGAATTAGTAGGCGTATTCTCTCGCCGTTCTGGTTTACAAACTGTTAGTGGCGTTCCTAGCTACACAATGGAAGAAGTGGAATCTTTCAAAGGCAAAATCGATGTAATGGTATTATGCGGCGGTAGTGCTACAGACCTAATCGACCAAACGCCTGCTTTAGCAGCGCATTTCAATGTCATCGACAGCTTTGACACACATGCTCGCATCCCTGAACATTTCGAAAATGTGCGCAAAGTAGCCCAAGAAGCTGGCACAGCAGCATTAATCTCTTGCGGTTGGGACCCTGGCATGTTTTCCTTGCAACGTGTGTACGCTGAAAGTATCTTACCACAAGGCGATTCCTACACATTCTGGGGCCGTGGTGTATCTCAAGGTCATTCCGACGCGATCCGTCGTATCGAAGGCGTAGCAGATGCTCGCCAATACACAGTGCCTAAACAAGAAATCATCTCTGCTATCCGCAATGGTGAAACACCAGAAGTGACAGCTACTTCTTCTCACCTTCGTGAATGCTATGTAGTATTGGAAGAAGGCGCTGACGCAGCTCGCATTGAAAATGAAATTAAAACAATGCCTAACTACTTCGTTGGCTATGAGACAACTGTAACATTCATATCCCAAGAAGAATTGGATGCTAACCACAAAGGCATCCCACATGGCGGTCTTGTGATCCGCAGCGGCGAAACTACAACAGGTACAAAACACATCTACGAATTCGGTTTACAACTAGACTCTAACCCTGAGTTCACTGGCGCTGTATTAGTAGCCTTCGCTCGTGGTGTGCATCGCTTAGCAGCACATGGTGGTCGCGGTGCTTTCACAGTATTCGATATCGCACCAGCTTGGTTATCTCCAAAATCCGCTGAAGAATTACGTGCCCATTATCTATAAGATATACGTTTGATAATAGTATCTTCGTTCATGAGATACACGAGGCTGTAACAAAATAGCACCCAATAAAATAGAGGAACGTTGATCAAGAAGTATCAACATTCCTCTATTTTTATATTTTATATAAATCTATTGGCAGTCTATATGCAATTATGGTATACTATGACTGTAAAAAGAGAGCCCTCAACGTGCACTAGGCGTTAGGCTCATCTCGAATGATGGAACACGAAATGCCTAACGTGTTAAGGTCCACTAAACCTTATATCGTTAGGCATTTATATTACTTTAATAATTTATCGCAACCAACAAAGGAGTTACCCACACATGAGCACAAATTTAGAAGTAGGCATTGTAGGCCTTCCAAATGTCGGAAAAAGTACATTGTTTAATGCTATTACAAAGGCTGGCGCAGAAGCGGCAAACTACCCATTCTGTACCATCGAACCAAATGTAGGCGTGGTAGACGTACCTGACGCTCGTTTAGCGGTGTTGGCTGAGATGTTCGGTTCTAAACGCATCTTACCTGCTGCCATGCGTTTTGTAGACATCGCAGGCCTTGTGGCTGGTGCATCCAAAGGGGAAGGTTTAGGCAACAAATTCTTAAGCCACATTCGCCAAGTCGATGCCATTGCACAAGTGATTCGTTGTTTCGATGACCCTAACATCACACATGTGGCTGGTTCTGTAGATCCTGTTCGCGATATTGAAATCATCAACACTGAACTTTGCTTAGCTGATCTTGAAAGCGTAGATAAGCGCTTACAACGTATTGCTAAATTAGCAAAATCTGGTGACAAAGATGCTCGCATTGAAGCGCCTATTTTAGAAAAAGTATCTGCTGCTTTAGGCGATGCCATCCCTGTTCGTGCCCAAGGCTTAACAGACGATGAGCTAGAAATCTTAAAAGACCTAACACTATTAACAGCTAAAAAATCTTTATACGTAGCCAATGTGGGGGAAGATGAAGTGTCCGACTACTCTGGCAACGAATTTGTCAAACAAGTAGAAGACTATGCTGCTAAAGAAGGTTCTGGCGTAGTTGTCGTATCTGCTCGCATTGAGTCGGAAATTGCTGAATTATCCGACGAAGAAGCAACAGCTTTCCTAGCTGACCTCGGTTTAGAAGAAAGTGGCTTAACAAAATTAATCAAAGCTAGTTACTCCTTATTGGGCTTAATTAACTACTTCACAGCTGGCGAAATGGAAGCTCGTGCGTGGACTATCGTGGAAGGCACAAAAGCCCCTCAAGCAGCTGGTAAAATCCACTCTGATATCGAAAAAGGTTTCATTCGCGCAGAAATTGTATCCTTTGACGATTTAGAAGCTTGCGGCAGCCAAAATGCGGCCAAAGAAAAAGGTCTTGTTCGCCTAGAAGGCAAAGACTATATTATGAAAGACGGCGATGTAACACATTTCCGCTTCAACGTATAATAACCTACTAACAATACAGGCATATACAGTGTACTTTTACTTAAAATATCACTGTATATGCCTTTTTTAGTTAGCAAGGTCTGCGTACATATTCAGTTGGTTCTTTTCCCTTTTCATAATAATACATATGAGAAGGGGTTATTTTTTCTACTTCAAAGATACGTAACACTTCTTCTATATATTCTTCTTGCACACCAATAGAGAGCCCACAAGCGCTAGATAGCTCTGGTGGAACTGGCATTAACTGATGAGGCACTTTATATTGCCCTAACATTTTATCTGCTTTATCTGCAAAATAGTAAGAGCTAAATAGAACGAGTACTTTTTGTGGTACCTTATCTGTAGCTGTATCAGATTTCTTACTATCTACTGCAAAAACGTTCATGTGCGTCTACCTCATTCCATCTTTCCAGTTCTATCTACCAATGTTACCACGCATCTAATTACAACGTAACAAAGGGTTCTTGCATCATACTTTCAGTAATAGCATACAGATTCGTAATAGTGCCTACTTGCACTTTGTCTTTCACCTCGTAAAAGTCTAAACAAATGCCACAGCCACTAACAGTCACCCCTGCTGCTTCTAAGGCTTTGAAGTTTTCAATATGTTCAGACCCTTCTACGAGCATTTTTACAGCGCTATTAATGCAATAGATGGCTTTGGGTTTCACATCTGTTTCTGTCAATACATAGATGAATGTTTTCATCAAATTACGACCTAACTCTTCACTACCTTCACCTAAATAGTCTTTTGTCAGCAATAAGACTTTACCACCCATAGAAGGGGTTGGCACAGATGGTACCGCGGTTCCCATCAATTCAGGGGGAACTGTATCTTGACTAATCGGCGCACCCATTGCTGCTTTTTCTGCTTTTGTTTTTTCATAAGCTGCAATACTGCGTTCCAAGCTACCTGTACCATTTGTCATATAAAATGGGGCCTCTCCACCGGCAATCGTTGTATTCGTTACAACCTTTCCTAGGGGTGCAGCAAATTCATTTTCAAAAATATCTTCCAAATCTAGGTCCTCTAAATCATTCGAAGTTTGAATATTTACAGCACTAACCGCAGTCACTTCCGCTTTCACAGCTGTAGGGGGAATCAATACAACGATGTAATTTCCCTCTTGTTCTAATACATGGTTTTCATAGCCTCGGTATTCTCCTAATTTCACCACATTGTCACGGCTCACATCATTGTCGACAATGACTTTTACATACAGATTCGCATCAGAATCCATCGCTTTTTTTGCTTCAATCACAGGCGCTGGGCATACTTGGCCTCGCATATCTATCGTTACTTCTTTATTTGACATAGACTTGTTTCCTTCCTTCCTGAATGACACGGCCGATCTGCGCGGCCTGTAAACCCTTTGCCTGTAACTCTGAAAGTAACTGCTTTCCTTCACTTTCAGAACAAGCAAATAATAAACCACCTGATGTTTGCGGATCAAAACAAATATCGCTCCATACTGGATCTAAATGGTCAGCAAACTCAGCTTGATCGCCTAATGCTTTACGATTCCCATAGGTAGACGCTGGAACTAAGCCCATACTAGCAGCCTCTAATACATCCGTAAAGAGAGGAATTTGCTCCGCATAGAGTTCCACAGATGTTCCACTAGCTTTTGCCATTTCAGATACATGACCAATCAAGCTGAATCCCGTAATATCCGTACAACCGTGAATGATAAACTGCGCCGCCACATCTCGAGCTCCTTTATTAATCGTTCCCATACTGTGCACAGCTTCCTGCACACCTTCAGAGAATACGCCACCTTTTGCAGCCGTGTTCATAATGCCCGTTCCAATCGGTTTAGATAGAATTAAGACATCACCCACTTGAGCATCTCCATTCGTCCAAATATGACGTGGATTAATGAGACCAGTCACAGCCATTCCAAAAATAGGCACTTCATTTTCGATACTGTGACCACCAAGAAGAGCTACTCCCGTCTCCAGTAAAACCTCATTGGCCCCTTCTAAGACCTCACGAAGGACACCTTCTTTCACTAAAGACACAGGAAATCCTACAATATTCAATGCTGATATAGGCGTGCCCCCCATGGCATATATATCACTTAAACTATTGCAAGCCGCTACTCTACCAAAGAGTCTCGGATCTGCCACTGGAGGTGTAAAAAAATCCACCGTCTGTACAATAGCTTGACTTTCATTAATTTGATACACTCCAGCATCTTCCATACCAGATGCATCGGTCAATACAGCTGGATGTGTAGGCATCTTCATATGTTGCAACACATCCTCTAAAATGTGCGGCCCAATCTTGCAAGCACAACCGCCCTTAGCTGCATATTTCGTTAAATCAACCATAGGTATCCCTTTCCTAGAAAATTATTATGATTTACAAATCATATTTTATTCTTCTGTTGCTTCTTTTCTGGATACTATCTTTTTTACATTCTTTTCAAACTTAGGTCGTGGTATCATCACTTGATGCCCACAGCCTTCACAGACTGTTACGAAATCAACGCCAGTTCGTTTAATCTCCCAATTCTGACTACCACAAGGATGGGGTTTCTTCATTTGTACCACATCACCTACTTGGTATTTTATAAATCCCATAGGCACCTCCTATTTCCATGATTATGTTTATAGTATATCATCTAACTTTATATTTCTCTATAGGGCCGTATGGGTATTACTAAAAGTTTGCACTAAGTCTGTCAACCCTCTCATCAGTACTGATGACTGCTATCACTTGTTAGCAACTGACAACTCCCCTTTTCTGTTTCATAACTAAGAAACCCTATAAATAGAGGGATTTCTATGTATTATCATTACAGCTTTATCTCTTGAGTTCGATTCTCAATTTCTTTTCTGTGTAATCCCCTTGTTTTTATAGGGAATTAAATAGCTATAAATGCGATACTATAGCCGATTGAGAGGCTTTATCATTTACAAAAAATTTTAAATTTTTCTAAAAAAAGACTTGCATTTCTCATTTTCATAGTCTATAATGTAATCAACAATGATTATTCGTTAAGTAACGAAATCAATAGGGACTTGTTCAAGTGAACAAGCCCACTATACAAATAAGTATTTATTTTATTACAACAATGTAAAGTACATGGAGGAACAAAATGCCAGAATTAAAAGGTACTCAAACAGAAAAAAATCTTCAAGCAGCATTCGCTGGTGAATCTCAAGCTAACCGTAAATATACATACTATGCAAGTGCAGCTCGTAAAGCTGGTATGAACAAAATCGCTGATTACTTCGAAGAAACAGCAATCAACGAATCCGCTCATGCTAAAGTATGGTTCAAATTGTTACACGGTGGCGATGTAAACGCTGACGTAGCAATCAACTTAAAAGATGCTGCTGCTGGCGAACACTACGAACACACTGTAATGTACCCAGAATTTGCTAAAGTTGCAAAAGAAGAAGGTTTCGCTAAAATCGCTTACTTATTCGAACAAGTTGGTGTTATCGAAGCTCGTCACGAAGAACGTTACCTTGACCTTGTAACTGCTGTTGAAGGCGGTAAAGTGTTCAAACGTGAACAACCAGTTGCTTGGATCTGTGCTAACTGTGGTTATATCCACATCGGTGAAGAAGCTCCAAAACTTTGCCCAGTATGTGCTCATCCACAAGCATTCTTCTCTCAACACGGAGAAACTCTTATCTAATCAGTAAGCCGAGTGGTTTCTTAGATAAGTACTATAAGATTGTATCAAGTGATACAAAACAACCTACATAGAGAACTAAGTAGTTCTAAGGGTAAGTACCCCATACAAATGATATACTAAGTAGTAATGATATATACCCAAGTGGGTCAAATTACATATACCTTATCCCAAGTGGGTTAGAACTAGTATAGGTATACTAAAGCGACTGTGAAAACAGTCGCTTTTTTGTACCCTAACTCATAAGTATATAGGTTCATAGGTATCCTCCATATAGTAGCTATACATATCTTTCACCATGTATCATCGTATCTTCATTTTACTAGGATATACTTTAACTACAAGGTCCACTTCTCAAGATGGATACTAGTATGTAACAAACCCTTACACGCAGTTGTTTTCAAAATATACCTGCGGTGATTGTAAACACTACTAGGTACTGAACTATATTTTACAAATGTAATGATGAAAAGGAGACACTTATGAAACGTGCACTACTATTGACAACTATAGCCATGACTATTGGTTCTTCCGCTTTTGCTTCATCCATCAACTACCCTAATTTTCAAAGCGACCATACACCTATGTCTTTTAAAATGGCATCTACTGAGGATATGAAAGCATACACGAAAGATTTGGAAAATTACTTAGCAGATACAGATGCAGTGATTCAAATGTTGATTACTAAAAAACGTGCTGCTATCGATGCTTACAATGCAGGTGTACGTGAATATAACAAGGATGATTTTTTTCATAAAGATCGTGTAGAACCATACTCCTATGATGAAAGTTACTCCCAAACTAAACGTGTAGGTGGTCATACATACCATACCTTTGGTGATACTGTGATTATCACATCACCTAACTCTATTCCTGTAGTTGAAGAAACAAAATCACAAAAAAAGGAAGAGGATGACGCCTTCGCACGCATGATGCGTCGTATGGAACGCCACCTAGGCATTGATCGCTGGTAAGGTTTCCTATATATACCCTTAAATAGCCTTACCTATATTCTTTTATATTCCCTTCCCTATATCAATATATACCCCATACAAATAAGGGCCTCTGTCGCACGATAGAGGTCCTTATTTTACATCTGTCATGGCACATTCAAGGAATAGAATATCCTATTTTCTTCAACTCCATGATAGAAAAAAGCTGCAACCTACGCGATACCAATAGGTTGCAGCTGTATATCTTTTAGTACTTTCATCATAGATACATGATGCATCTAATACATTACTTATACCTTATCGAATTGTTTTTGTGTCGTTAAAGGCTTCTTGGTCAAAAGTTCCTTGCAAACGATCTACTACAATAGCATTTGTCATAGAACCACTTACATTTAACATTGTACGTCCCATATCTACAATAGGGTCTACTGCTAAAATTGGAGAAATGGAGCCGAAGAATGCTCCCATACCAGTACCAGATAAGGATACGGATGCTGCCATAGTTGCTGTACCCGGAACCCCTGCAATCCCTAAGGAGCCTAATGCAATCACGATAACGCTCATCACATACATTGTAAAGTCTAATGGCACTCCAGATACGCGAGCGATATAAACGATACATAAGGCTGGGAAGATGCCTGCACAGCCTTGCATGCCTGCTGTCGTACCAAAACTTGCTACTGTATTCGCAGTAGCAGGGTTAACGCCTAACTTTTTAGTCAATGTTTCTACCGTCAATGGTAATACACCCATACTAGAACGAGATGTGAAAGCCAAGATTAAGGCTTCTTTTGCTTTACGGAAGTACATGATTGGACTAACACCAAACATAGTTAATAATACAGCTTGTACTACTAACATGATTGCAACGCCTACATAGATTAAGATAATAAACAAGCCCATGTCAGCAATAGCACCAAACCCTTTTTGCGCCAATGTTGTGGCCAATAACGCCACAACACCATATGGCATTAAGCCGATCACAAAATCTGCTACCCAGAAGATAACTGTATGCACTTCATCAAATAATTTTGTGACTACTTCTAAATCACTGGCACCATGTTGTTTCACAAGTCTAGCAACACCACCAATAATAACACCAAATACAACAACAGCAATAACATTAGTTTGCGCCATTGCATTAATAGGATTTGCTGGTATCAAGGCACGTAATGTGTCTACTACTGGTTTTACTTCACGCATTTTGGAATCACCAGCCACTGCTAAGGTACCTTCCCCTAATCCTGTTACAGTACCTAGCACTAAACCTACAATAGCAGCAATACCTACCATGATTAAAGCTACCACACCTGTGGAGGATACAAGGCGTTTTAAATTCGCATTCGTATCCATATGCAAAATAACATGAACAATGGAAATAAATACTACGGGAATTACGAGCATTCGGATTAAATCAATGAATCCTCCCCCAATAAGAGAGAACCACTTTGTGCTTTCCTTAATAAATACCACGTCCATTGGGTTTTTAGGAAATCCTGCAATCAATTGCACCGCAACCCCTAACACAGCACCTACTACAGTGGCAATCATCACCAATGTGCCGAATTGAATATTTCTTTTTTGAAGAAAATACACGTATCCCAACGCAATAAGGAATAACACAAGTATTCCTACTGTCATGGGATCGCTAATCA
Organism: Veillonella sp. CNR 79/14; assembly: GCF_003992185.1. Classification (NCBI taxonomy): domain Bacteria; kingdom Bacillati; phylum Bacillota; class Negativicutes; order Veillonellales; family Veillonellaceae; genus Veillonella; species Veillonella sp. CNR 79/14. The sequence goes on from NZ_RQVH01000004.1 coordinate 93,194, forward strand.
TGAGAAATTGTGTAAAAAATGGCATATCCATACAAATTCCCCTTCCTTTCCAGACCTAACTATAGTCCAATTACTTCTTGATTCCCTGCACTGTACAGGCAACAATATGACCCAATTATATCATTCTCAATATAGCACGTCAATATTCCTACTTTTTATATAGGTTTATATCCATGAGTTATAATCATAAACTAAACCATAATTAACAGCATTAGTTAACAAATATAGGAGACGAATTATAAAATTTATAGTACAATAGAATAGTAAAGGTTAACAATAAGAGATCTATTGTACGATGATGTGCGCCCATGAATAGAAACGAACTAACATGACATCTGACTACGTATGTTTAGGAGGATACCATGGATACATCTTACTATTATAATTTTATCATCTTAGTACAAACGGGGAATATGACGCAAGCAGCAGAGATACTGCACATTACGCAACCAGCTTTAAGTAAGCAACTCAAGTACTTAGAAGCAGAATTTGGTACCCCCCTATTAGTTATCAAGCGTGGCCAGCGTGGAGCTAGCTTTCACCTCACCGAAGCCGGTCGCATTTTCTATGAAAAAGCACAACAATTATGCTCCATTGAAGAGTCCACCTACGCTGATGTAAAGCGTCTTAGTTCTGAGGTAGAAGGCACACTTCGTATCGCCTCCTCTGCCTCTAGGTCTACCGCCTTAATTCAGCAATATTTGCATTTCTTTTCCCGCCAATACCCTGTGGTGCGTTATGAAATCTATGAAGGATTAATGACAGATGTAACGGAATCTTTATTAAATGGTAGCGCTGAAATTGGTCTATGCAATGAGCAAATGGTAGATACTAACAAATTTGATGTTCTCTATACGCAAACAGAGGACTTATACGCTCTGTTCCGAAAAGATTTATTTTGGACAGACCGTGACTTAGAAAGCATTTCTTGGAATGATATTGCCAAATGTCCTCTTAGCCTATCTGGTGGTTCTGTACGTATGTTAATGCAAGCTCATCACAATGACTTCTCTTCTCTCAATGTTATTTCTGTAACTACCACAAAGAGTTCTGCCATTGAATGGGCTCAATCTGGACGTACCATAGCCATTATTCCTATGGATGGACAGGAAACTGTATCTCATCCAGATATGACTCGCATTAAGTTAACAGAACTGACCAACACATTCTATAAAGCATTTATCACCATCAAAGGACAACCTTTATCCATGGTGGCACAACAGTTTTTAGAATTCTACAAAGCGCATTCAGGAGAATAGTAGCTACGAGGCTATGCATTTTATATCCATGTGAACAAAAACACTACAACACTTTACAGTAAATAGAGGAACATTGATCATTGCGTATCAATGTTCCTCTATTTATTTTATATTTATATATTCCGCACTATTGATGCCTTTATCTAAGTATTTTATAGTACAGGGTATCTACAGCAAGCCGACTAATGTACTATACAAAAAAGGGTCCCTAAGGACCCTTTCCATATATAAATTACATGGTGTATCAATTTCCTTACGCAAGCTACACCATTTGAGAGCAAAATTAACTCTTTACATACTATTTAGCAGCGTTTACAAAATCTTCAAAAATTACTTTATTTAACTCTGTATGACGCATCATTTCTGGGTGGAATTGATAAGTACGTAGATATGGATAGTCAGTACCTTCCATTGCTTCTACTACAGTATCTTTCGCACGTCCTACCACACGCAATCCTTCCCCTACTTCTTTCACGACTTGGTGATGATGGGAATTAACCATCACTTCTTCTGCACCTACCATAGCAAATAATTGGGAGTCCTTTTCAATCACCATGGAATGAGTTGGTAATCCTGCTGTTTGGCTTTGGGCATGCTTAATCGTAGCAAAGGCAGGTAAATCTTGATACAAAGAACCTTTGTGAGCTACATTGATAATTTGATGACCACGACAAATACCCATAATAGGAATGTTCCGTTCTTTCGCAAAGGCTAATAGACGCATATCAAAAATATCGCGTTCTGGCCAAATTTCACCTAACCCACGTTCTGGCTCTTCGCCATAGAATTGTGGGGCAATATCATGACCGCCAGATAAAAGTAACCCATCAATGCGCTCCACCAAAGCTTTCAACACAGCTTCATCTTCTTGGAATGGAATAATCACAGGAATACCACCTGCTTCTAATACGGATTGCACATAATCATCATTTACATAGGATCGTTTATACCCTGGGAATGGACCTCCTTGGTCAATCATATGAGAACCTGAAATGCCGATTAATGGTTGTTTCATGTATATTACCTCTCCTTACTTATATACTATAATATATAGCTATATAATAAAGGAATTTATCCTTCATTACAAGGTGTACATATATCTATTCACAAAAATAGATGTATTTTTTGATTCCCACCATACTATAAAAATAGATATAGAGGAAAGTCCATACTATAGATGGGCTTTTCTCCGTATATCATGGTATATCTGTTACAATAACTTGTTTCTACTAGTATTTACCTACCTTAACATAGGCAATGCCATCCATAATAGGTCTAGCCGTTCTTGCTACACCAGCTTTGGTAACATATAGACTCTCTGTATCTATATCAATAGTAAATGTAAAAGTCCCACTTGGATGACCCAAAGTAACGGTTTTTGTACGCTTAGCTTCTTCACTGACTACATCATTGACGATTGTCCCTGGAATGAGCGCTGCTGTTGCAGTAGCAATACCTCCCGTCACTGCATAGGCCTTATGAATCACTTGTAATGCTTTTGTTCGTGCTACTATATCTATCGATGTACCTTCAATAACACGGCCCTGTATATCTGTATACGTACAAGCCGTTCCCACCATACATACTTTTGGAATGGCTGGACTAGCACTATCTTTTGATGTAGCTAATCCCATTCTGACAGCGGCAGTCCTACGAATATCTTCTAATATAGCCAATAGCCCCTCTTCATCTGCTTCAATGTCACTTGGCAGTTCTGTTCCTGTATATCCTAAATCTTCTGCTTTCACAAATACACTCGGTGTGGCAGAGTCCACAAAACTTACGTCTATCCTATGATTGTTCTTCGCTGTATGCGCATTGCCCACTTCCAAAGTGATGGTATCTCGCACATTGCCTGTAGGCAGTAATTTCCCAGTTTTAGACCCACTAGGGGATTGAAAATAAAGCATAATTTGTGCCCCTGTACCAGGAACTCCATCGATGGCAAAGTCTCCTGTTACCACTGGTAATCCACCTTGTACAGGTATATGAGCTTCTATGATTTTATGGGTATTCGTATTATGTATACGAACTACAGTTATTGGCTCTACTGGTTCTACCAAACCACGTAACATAGCAAAAATACCAACTCCAGATGAAATATTACCACAATTACCTTCATAATCGACAACTGCCCTATCGATACCTACGTAAGCAAATGTATAATCTACATCACATCCTTCTACCGAAGCAGGTCCCACAATAGCCAGTTTACTCGTTAAAGGGTCTGCTCCTCCAATCCCATCAATTTGACGTACATCTGGACTCCCATAGAGGGATAGAATCATTGCATCTCGTTCTGTTGGATCTGTTGGCAAGTCTGGAGCATATAAATAAGCTCCTTTACTAGTTCCGCCACGCATGTATAATACGGGTAATTTCATATAATCTTTCATCATACACCTCGAATATAGAGGATGACACAGTCTGCACTGTGCCATCTCCTACTGCATATATTAACTATTATTACTAATTATTGTCCACCATTACGCAAGAAGTTCAATTTACCTCCTGCTCGAACAATTTCTAGTTGTCGTTCATTTAATGGTGTTCTTAATGTATAAATAGTAGATTTTGTTTTATTCTCTACGGTAAATACACCAGCTGCAAAGGAAGCATCATCACAATGATAGAATAATTCATCACCTTCTTGAATACTCTCATAATCTGCATCATTTTCAAATAATAAAGGCAAAATACCAAAGTTAACAAGATTATCCATATGAATCCGTTCAATAGATTTTGCAATCACTGCTTTTACTCCTAAATACATTGGGCAAAGTGCGGCATGTTCACGAGAAGATCCTTGTCCATAACTTTCACGAGCTACAATCACATTATAGTATCCATGCTCAACATTTTCTTTACATTCTTCTGCAAAATCTGGTTTTATAGGGCTAAATACATATTGACTATATTTAGGTACATTTGATCTAAATTTCAAATATGGTCCAGCTGGCATAATATGATCTGTAGTAATTTTATCCTCTACTTTTATAGCCACTTTAGCAGAAATTGTTTCTGGTAAGGCACTATTACTTGGAGGTTCACCAATATTAGGACCACGTAAAATAGATTGGTTCACATCACAGCTTGGAGCAATAATCAAGGAATCATCAATTTCATACACCTCAGGGAGCTCAATTGTTGGTGCTTCTATCCCTATTTCACGAGGATCTGTAATCGTTCCCGTTAAAGCAGAGGCTACCGCTGTTTCTACTGAAACTAAATGCACTAAGGCATCTTTAGTCCCACTACGACCCTCATAGTTACGGTTATTCGTACGTAAAGAAATAGATTTTGTTCGTGGTGCTTGCCCACAACCTACACAGAATCCACAGGCACTTTCAAAAAGACGTGCTCCGGAAGCAATTATATCTGCTAAGGCTCCATTTTTTGTAATCATTGCTAATGCTTGCTTGGATCCAGGAGCTACTCCAAAACTCACATCTGGATGAATTTTACGCCCTTTCAACATTGTTGCTACGATCATTAAGTCTCGATAACTGGAATTGGTACAGCTTCCCACTAACACTTGATCTACGGCAACATCTTTTAATTCTGCTACTGTTTTTACATTATCTGGAGAGTGTGGACATGCAATCATAGGCACTAATGCATTTAGATCAATTTCAATGACTTCATCATACTGTGCATCTTTATCTGCCTGTAATTCCACCCATACATCTTCACGACCTTGAGCGCGCAAAAACTCTTTTGTTTTTGCATCACTTGGGAAAATGGATGTAGTAATTCCCATTTCTGCACCCATATTTGTGATTGTTGCTCTCTCCGGTACTGTTAAAGATACCACACCTTCACCTGTATACTCGATGGCTGTTCCTACATTTCCTTTAGTGGTTAAAATACTTAATACTTTTAACACGATATCTTTTGCTGCACACCAAGGTTGTAAACGCCCATTTAATTTAATATTCGTAACTTTAGGACAAGTTAAATGGAATGGCTTTCCTGCCATAGATGCCGCCACATCCATACCCCCAACACCGACAGCAAACATCCCTAAACCTCCAGCAGTTGGAGTATGACTATCTGCACCTACTAAGGTTTGACCTGGTCTAGCAAATCGTTCCAAATGTACTTGATGGCAAATCCCATTACCTGCTTTTGAGTAATAAATACCATATTTACTTGCTACATCTTGTAAATATTTATGATCATCTGCATTTTCAAATCCATCTTGTAATGTATTATGATCTACATAGGATACGGATAGGGTTTTTACTGTATCTAAACCTAGTGATTCAAATTCTAAGTACGCCATAGTCCCTGTGGCATCCTGTGTTAACGTTTGGTCTATGGCAACAGCAATATCTTCACCTGCAACCAATCTTCCCTCTACTAAATGAGATTCTAATATTTTATAGATTAAACTTTTTCCTGCCATCTTAGTCCTCCTACTTATGACTAACTACGGTTTTACCTTACTTGAAGGCCTTTATAGTTTAAGTATATATGTTGTAAGTAAATAAATAAAATAGATTACATTTATCTTATGTGATAAAATATTTCTATTAAAGGAGGGCTACCATGGAAACTATGGAAAAAGATTGGCATTTTTTTATTGCTATTGCAGAAGAGGGAAATATGACGAAGGCAGCCAATCGTTTATATATCTCTCAGCCTGCGTTATCGTATCGTCTACAGCAACTAGAAAAGCAGTTCAATAAACCTTTATTTATACGTACATCTCGTGGCGTTACCTTAACAGAAACAGGGGAATTATATTATCACTATGCCTTAGATATGCTACATAGAAAGCGTGAATTTGAAAACACTCTATCCAATTATAGTAAAGAAATAACGGGAACATTACGTCTTGGCGTCTCGAGCATCTATGCCAATTATATGTTACCTGATATTTTATCAGGATTTACGCAAGCCTATCCAAAGGTAAAGTTAGAAGTTTATACTGGCATTAGCTCTAAAATAGCTCAATTATTTCAATCTAATGAGGTAGAGGTTGCTATTATTCGCGGTCCTCAATCCATTGACGGTGAATCATTGTTAATTCATACAGATCGCATCGGTTTAGTAACCAATACATCTTTACCTTCTAAACCTATGCCCAGAGAAGACATCTTGACTTTGCCATTTATACGATATGCAACAGCCCATGATTTATATACTATCATCGATAAATGGTGGAAACAGCATTACCAAGTCCCTCCCAACGATAGTATAAAAGTTGATACCATGGCTACATGTCGACAGTTCATCAGAAAAAATTTAGGATGGTCTGTCCTCCCAGAAACAGGATTGGGAAGGTTCTCTGATGAATTTACCTTTGAACCATTACTATGGGAAGATGGTACACCTCTATTGCGAGAAACAAAACTTTATTATCAAGCATGCCCTACAACGTAGAGCTGTTCATACCTTTATTACCTATATAAAAAGCACTATATAATAGTCTATTGCATATACATATACTAGATATATAAAAAGGATTGAACTCTTTGAGTTCAATCCTTTTGTATTTGATAGTATGTAATTATAGTAATGGTTTACGTACTACGTCGATGATAGATCCATCACGATATTCGATGATGGCTACTACATCTTTAGGATCTTGAGATACTTCAATACCTTCTGGTTTACCAACCATGTCGTACGCCATTTGTTGTAACTCTTCAATTGTGTAAATTGGCAAGTTAGAATCTTTGAAACGTTCGATCAAATCTTGACGATTTGGATTGATCGCGATACCACGTTCTGTTACTAATACGTCGATACTTTCACCTGGAGTGATAACTGTTTCCACGCGTTCACGAATCATTGGTAAGCGACCACGAATCAATGGGCAAGTGATAACAGTTACTTTAGCGCCTGCAGCTGTGTCAGAGTGACCACCGGATGCACCCATCAAGATACCATTGGAATCAGTCATACAGTTTACGTTGAAATCTGTATCGATTTCTGTAGCGCCCAAGAATACTACATCTAAATAGTTTGTCATGCAGTCTGTTGTAGGGTCTGCGTACATGGATGCGCTCATTTCGATATGATTTGGATTTGTATCCAAAGATGCCGCTGCTGTTGTGTCAAATGTTTGTGTATCATAAATTGCTTTGATGTGACCTTTTTCAAGCATGCTTACTAGTACGCCTGTAGCACCGCCAACACCGAATCCACCAACAACGCCTTTTTTCTCTAATTTTTCACCGATGAATTTAGCTACTGCTAATGGAGCTCCGCCAGCGCCTAATTGGAAAGAGAAACCTTCTTGGATAATGCCCGCTTCATCAAGGAATTCTGCGGCCATTTCCGCAATTTTAATTTGTACAGGATTTTTTGTGATTCCCACAGCACCAGATGCGATACCTTCTGGATCACCGATAGCCTCTACTTCTACGATGTAATCTACATCTGTTTGAGGGATGGAGATTGGGTATACATTGTCGATTAAGTTATCTGTTAATAATACAGTTTGGTCTGCATAGTGAGAGTCAACCATAGCATAACCCAACGCACCGCAAGCGGATTTACCTTTACGGCCTGTCGCATTACCACGACGATCACAAGCAGGTACGCCCATGAAAGCTACATCAATGTGAGCTTCTCCAGTGCAAACGGCACGAGCACGTCCACCATGAGAACGAATCACTACTGGGCGTTTTAATACGCCTGGGTTCAAGCTTAAGAATTTACCCAATGCATCACGAAGACCAGATGTTTCGATGGCTGTTACTGTACCATCTTTAATCATATCGATTAAAAACTCATGGCAAGGAGCTAAGGAAGAGTTAAGGATTGTAATATCTTTGATTCCTTTGGCTTGTATACGGTCCATCACAAGTTTCATTACATAGTCACCATTACGTAAATGATGGTGGAAGGAAATAGACATGCCATCTTTCAGACCTACTTTTTCGATAGCTTCATCAATGGAGCCTAGCAATTTATCTTCACCTGGAGTGTGAAGTTTCACTGGTTTACCCGCACGAACTGCAGTTTCTGTCATTGCAAATTGTCCTTCATAGAGACGACGACCTTGAAGGCATTCTAATTCCATAGGAATATCGCGACCAATTTTATTTAACATCGATTTCTGCTCCTTCCTCAAGTTCTACTTTGATACCTGCTGCACGGGCTTTATCTACCACGCGTTGTGCACGTACTACGATAGGACCGTCGATCATTTTACCATCTACGGCGATAACGCCTTTATTGTTGCGAAGTGCTTCTGCATAGGAGTTCAACACTTTTACAGAATGAGCAATTTCTTTTTCATCTGGAGTGAACACTTCATGGATAATTTTGATTTGGCTTGGGTGAATACAGGATTTTCCATCATAACCAAGAGCTTTAATGAATTCTACTTCTTCACGGAAGCCTTGTGGGTCTTTCACATCGGAGAATACTGTGTCAAGTACACGGATACCTGCTTCACGAGCTGCATGAAGGATCGTTTGGCGAGCAAATAACAATTCATGAGCTGGTTTATGTTTACCTGTACGAAGGTCAGCACGGTAGTCTTCCGCGCCAAGAGCGATCGCTACTACACGAGGACCTTGTGCAATTTCACGTACATTGTATAAACCTTTTACAGATTCGATAGCTACGATAATGTTGATGGTGCCTTCTTCCCAACCATTCGCTTTTTCTACTTCTTCAATTTTCTTAGCAACGATTTCTACTTCAGATACATCTTCAGTTTTTGGAAGACGAATCAAGTCAGGTTTTGCTGGTACAATCACATCAAGGTCAGCATAACCATATGGAGTTTGTGTAGGATGGTTGATACGAACCACTGTTTCGCCTTTGAATTTTAAAGTTTTCAAAGCTTCTGCTGTCAATAAACGAGCTGTATCTTTTTCAGTGACTGCTACAGAGTCTTCAATATCAAACATGATGGAGTCTGCACCGTGGATATCAGCACTGTTAATCATTTTAGGCGTGTTACCTGGTACGAACATCATGGAACGAGATAAACGTTTTTTTGCTAATTCAGTTAATTGGCTCATTATGCTTCGCTCCCTCTTTCTAATGCACCCAATACACGGGCTTTAATAGTATAATCCCAAGCTGCTTTATCGATAGCTGTTACTTTCACGCCATCGAAGCCTGCTTCTTTTACAGTGGCTTCAATGAAAGCACGAATATGCTTACCATAAGCACGCTCAACTTTTGATTTTAATTCTACTTCGATACCAGATGCAATTGGTTCAACCGTTACCAATACATCATTTTTTTCATCAAAGCCAGCCATAGCTGCTTTCACTAGATGTTTCATAGCAAATCCTTTCTATTACATCAAAATATAGCATAAAAGTCAGGTTCTACAGAGGTATTTCCCCTGTAGACTCTGACTATACAAATTACCTTGTCCTATAGGATGCCTAGCATACCCCACCATGGATAGCCTACTACGAATGTAAGGGTTAAGCACAATACAGCGATAATACCGCCAGTAATCCACCAATCTTTTACATCATTGTAACCTGCGCCAAATACGATTGGTGCTGCTGCTCCGCCGTAGTGTGTTAATGCACCACCATAAGAGTTAGATGCACAAAGCACTAATGCTAATGCCATAGGATTTACACCTGCTGCTGGGCCTACTGCCAAGAATACAGGTAGCATTGCTACTACATAAGCAGATCCAGATGCAAATAAGTAACGAATTGCTACGGAAATAATACCGATAATAACAAGTGCTACAAATCCATTATCTCCGAAGTGAAGATGTGTTTGCATTACATCTGCTAACCATTCGAAGAATTTTGCTTTAGATAACGCATCAGATAAACCGATGATACCACCGAACCACATCAATGTGTTCCAGCCACCTTTATTGGCAACCATATCATCCCATTTAATCGCGCCTAAGCAGAAACTAGCAACCATAGCTACAATAGCTACTGCAGTAGCATCAATTTTAAATTTAATACCAAATGCTGCTAAGATAGAAGGCAATGCCCAACCTACTAATGCAAAGATGAAAATACCAACTAATGTTTTTTCAGCGCTAGTCATAGGTCCTAATTCTGCTAAGCCTTCTGCCGCAATTTTCTTATTGTCAACTGTAGTCAACGTTGGTTTGTTTAATAAGTATGTTACATATGGAACTATTAATAACATTACTATGCCTGGTACTGACATAGCCAATGCCCATAATCCCCAATCTAAATGTACACCTAACATTTTTGCCATGAAGTCACCTGCTAGTGCATTTGGTGCCATCGCTGTTAGGAACATTAAGGACGTAACTTTTGTTACCATGTACGTATTAACCATTAAGAAACGACCAGCTTTGTTCGCTGTTTCACCAGGTTCAGAACCCAAGGATTTCGCTACGGAGTTCATGATTGGGAATACGATACCACCACAACGAGCAGTGTTAGATGGTGTAGCTGGGGAAATGATTCCGTCTAATAAAGCCGTTACATAGCCTAAACGAAGTACTGTACCGCCAAATGCATTGATTAGATGATACGCAATACGACGGCCTAAACCAGTCTTTACAAATGCTACAGATAAAGCAAATGCAGAGAATACCAACCATGCTGTTGTTGTAGCATAACCAGAAAGAACTGCTTTTGTGTTACCCAAAAATAATGCAGAACCTGCAATAGCGGATAATACTACTACAGGAGCTGGAAATGGCTTCAAAATTAAGCCTACGATAGCTGCTAAATAGAAACCAAATAGTTTCCAAGCACCATCTGCTAATCCTTCTGGAGCTGGGCTATACCAGATCACGATTGGGATTAACAACATAATCAAAGCATTGATTACTTTTTTGTTCATCTTGTGTCTCCTTACTACATAAGATATAAATACATTGCCTATGTTGCTTGCACTCATACTTTCTATAAACGTGAAACTTAATATATATATAAATGAATGTATATAAGGGCGGTTCACCACTTACTAGAATACTAGAACGTGCAAATGTCTAGGTCTTTTTACGCTCTCATTATATCCAATCATTTCAGAAGGTAAAAATAAAAATCCTTTATAAGGCTTATAAAAATTTTATTATCATCAAAAAGCCTTCATGTATGCATTTAGAGAATACATTATAAACATAGGTATCATGCGGTTTTTATGTTATTCCTACTAAATTGTTCCTATTTTCATGATATATATCTATAATAATTGCTACTTTCATATACATTAACAGTCTGTTAATAGTATTATAAACTAATCAAATATTAGCATTAGAAAAATCTATACATTGTAAAAACTCAAGCATACTAATATACAAAAGTACCAACTACAATGCAAACCACATACAAAAAGAACGCAACTCAATTAGCTGCGCTCTTTATATGTAATACTTTATACGCTTTATCAACTATGAGGCCTTGTTCGACCAGACATGTAACCCCTATCTATCTATATACGTAGTCAGGGACATATTTTTTGCTGACCAAATATATACAAATCCATTAAGTTGTATACTTATATCTATGGACAAAAATACCTGACAGTTGTAAATCCTTACCATACGCACATCAGCCTCTTAGCTTGTATATCCCGATAATGTAACGATTTGATGATTTTCGTAATACTCTGTTACATAATCAATGAAAGTTTTCACTGCAATAAGCTTTGTACTTACTTCATCGTGGAACAAATAGGTAGAACGTACCAATGGACGATTATCTTTCATCCGCAAAGGTTCTACATAAATACCATGTTCACGGCAACTACCAAGTCCTAAATATGGTAAAATAGCCCAACCTAATCCTTCTCGCACAAAGTGACGGCAAGTCACCATAGAATCCAGCTCCATGGCTGGTCTCACATCCCCCACGCTATGTTCTTTCTTCCAATTTTCTACCACTGTCGCAATGGATCCATCCGTGCGATAGTTAAGCATCGGAATATCTCGTAATTCCTTGTAATCTACAGGATGTTTATAGACTAAACAATAGGGTTCATCAAAAAGACGCACACCATTCGGCACATGATTATATTCACCACGGGCAAAGGCAATCATCACCTCTCCAGAATTAAACATTTTATTCACATGGGAGCTATACCCTGTCTTTACTTCAATACGAATCTTAGGATACTGTTTTGTGAAATTATTGAGTAAATGAGGCAACTCATAGTCCGCAAAATTAATGGATGCAGCAATTTTTAAGGTACCTTGTATTTTTCCCGTCACCTTTCCAATATTTTGTCGCAATTCCTCCCGGGACCGAATCATACGTCGGCAATAATCGTAATACAGCTCGCCTTCTGCAGTTAACGCAATGCCATCATTAGCACGAATTAATAAGGGACGCCCTAAAATATCTTCTACTTGCTTTAATCGATAGCTTAATGCAGGTTGTGAAAGAAATAATTTTTCTGCTGCTTTCGTAATATTGCCTTCTTCCACCACTGTGACGAAGGTTTGCCATTCTTTTGCTTCCATATACAACCTCCTTACTTGTGTTAATCTATTATATATTATCTCATATATCGAAAGATTTGCATACTAAAAGGGAGAGCTTATAGCTCCCCCCTTTTATAAATGTGCTCTCACAAATTAACGATACATTACCGACGACCGAAAACGCGAAGTAGATTGATGAAAATATTGATGAAATCTAGATATAAACCTAAAGCACCAATCAATTCAACACGTTCCAGAACACTTTCATCTTCATAAGCTACTTCCATTATGGTCCGTTTAATGCGATATACATCATACATGGTAAATAAGGAAAAAATCCCTACGGCTATATAGCTGTATACTAATAATCCAAAGTCGCTAGCACCAAAGAACATCATAATCAAACTAGCAATGAGTAGCGCAATCACTGCACCCATTAAAAATGTGCCTAATCCAGACAAATCTTTTTTTACCACTACTCCTAAAAAGGCAAAGCTACCAAATACCGCTACAGCCCCTGTTAAAGCATATACTACCACCTCAAAGGAATAGTGTAACGCGATAGCGGTCAAGGTCAATCCATTCATAATAGAATAGAGGAAAAACATAGCTTTCAAAAATGTGTTAGACGCCGTGTATTGACGGAAGGAAAATAAGAACACTACCGCCACTTCAGCTAACAAAATGATATTAAAGTTGGAATGGGCAAAGCGCAACCAACTGGAGTTCGTCAACGCCATAAACCCAATGATGGCTGTAGTCAATAAGCCCCACACCATCCAAAGCATAGAATTGCGCAATTTACGATTTACAATTTCTTCTACTACCACTGTATCTGCTTGTGTAGGAATATGATACTCCATAATTACCTCCTATCTTGCGTTTGCAATACCTTCATAGACATTACCACGAATACCATCGACTGTTACCACTTGACCATTTGTCAATTGCGATTGCTCATGAGCACCTAAAATAACAGGAATACCAAATTGAATGCCTGCAATAGCTGCTGTCGATGTGTATCCTTCTTCTGCGGTAATAATAGCACCAGCTCGTTTCGCTAATTCCATATATTCAGGTTCTAAATCACGAACTACTAGAATACTTCCATCTGTCATAGACTCTGTAGAATCAGCGTGATGGATTGGTCCCGTTACAGATAGTTTACCAACTCCACGACCTTTGGTCAATACATTACCAGTGACATGAACACGAATCATATTAGTTGTACCAGATAAGCCAGATGGCACACCAGCTGTAACAACCACTAAATCACCAGATTGAATCAATCCTTCTCCTAAGGCGGCACTCATAGCGCAGTGTACCATTTCATCTGAATTGGAGTGGGATGGTCCTTGAATCGGTGTCACCCCCCAGTATAACTGCATACGGCGTACAGCATGTTCATGTGGTGTGACTGCAATAATTTGACAGTTTGGACGATGACGAGAAATACTCATAGCTGTAATACCCGATTCAGTACAAGTAATGATCGCACCAGCTCCCAAAGAACGTCCTACTTCAACAGTAGCAGAACAAATAGCATCTGTCGTTTTTGCTTCTTCTAACGGTACTGTATGATTACTATTCACATATAAATCAGATGTTTCTGTTACTTTTGCAATACGAGCCATAGTTGTTACCGCTTCCAATGGGTAGTCCCCCCCTGCAGTTTCCCCAGATAACATGACCGCATCAGTACCATCTAATATGGCATTCGCAACGTCACTAGCTTCTGCTCTTGTAGGTCTTGGATTGGTTACCATGGACTCTAACATCTGGGTCGCTGTAATCACAGGCTTGGAGGCGGCATTACATTTTTGAATCATCATTTTTTGCAATACAGGCACTTCTTCGGCTGGAATCTCTACACCCAAGTCACCACGAGCCACCATTAATCCATCAGAGACTTCTAAAATATCATCTAAATTATTAAGACCTTCTTCATTTTCGATTTTAGAAATGATACGAATATCTGCCCCTTTGGATTCCAAAATACGACGAATTGCCACTACATCGCTGGCCCGTTGCATGAAAGAAGCTGCTACATAGTCCACACCCATTTCACAACCAAATACCAAATCTTTTTCATCTTGTTCCGACACTGGCGGCAAGGATAAGGATACTCCTGGTACAGCCACTCGTTTGCGATTGCTCATCATACCCGTGTTCATAACAGTCGTATGAATCTCCGTGCCCTCGATAGAATCAATACGCAATGTCACTAATCCATCAGATAAGAGAATTTGTTTTGCCTCTTTCACATCTTCTGGCAATCCCGCATGATTCACGGAGCAAATCTCCTTCGTTCCTTCCACATCTCTTGTAGTCAACGTAAAAGCTTGTCCTTCTTCTAAACACACTTTGCCTTCTTTGAATAAGCCAAGGCGAATTTCAGGGCCTTTTGTATCTAGCATTAATGCCACTGGAATACCTGTTCTAGTAGAGGCTAAGCGAACGAGCTCCATACGCTTTGCTTGCTCTTCATGAGAACCATGAGAGAAGTTAAAACGTGCCACGTTCATACCTGCTCGCAATAAGGATTCTACCATTTCTAAACTATCTGTACTAGGTCCCATGGTACAAACAATCTTTGTTTTTTTATTCATTTCTATCTCCTTATAGTAACTCTACTGCATTGGCCCCTAGTAAGGCTTGCACACGCCCAATAGATTCTTTTGATGGGGTGAAATAAAAACTACGGTTCACCGCTAAGCTGCGTTTTTGACGTTGCAAGAATAGAGTGACTGGTGTATCTCCTTGTAATTCTTGCAACAGCTTTTGTAATTGTTGGCTCACTGGCGGTGTATCATGAGCTATATCAATATGAATACGAATCTGTCGTACTCTATCATATTCTACTTTCAATAATTGTACGGAACTAGCAATGCATTGCACACCTTTTTCATCCGCATCAATGCGTCCCTCGATAGCTACCACACCATCCCGTTGCAATAGCATATGACTTTTTTGATACCCTTGTGGGAATACTACCACTTGTACGGTGCCTGTGAAATCTTCCAAGGTTAAGGTGCACATTTTTTCCTGTTTCGCTTTCGTTAATCGATCTACTTTTTCCGTAATCAATCCACCAATAGTAACAGTTTTGCCATCAAAATCTTCTGGATTTTCTGCTAAGCGCCCTAATTGAAACAGCCCTTCCAATTCATCACGATAGGCATCTAAAGGATGGCCCGTAATATAAAAGCCGGTATATTCCTTTTCATCTTTTAGTTTCAGCTCTTTGGGCAAGTCTGGCAGGTTAGGAACATGGATAGTTTCCATTTCCTCTACCTCCGCAAAGAGACTCACCGCTCCTAAGGCACTATTTTTTTGTCCTTTAGAACCAATCCCTTGGGCTTGTTCATAAATCTGCAATAGCTGATTACGATTTTCTTTGAAAGAGTCCATCGCCCCGCATCGGATTAAACTTTCTAACAAGCGCTTATTCACCACACGATACGGAATGCGTTCGCAAAAATCAACAATGGATGTAAATTGTCCATTGGCCTTACGCTCTGCAAGCAATTCTTCAATAGCATTATCACCTACATTTTTGATACCACCTAAACCAAAACGAATTTGTCCATTTTGTACGGTAAACATACGCTCCGAATGGTTGATATCTGGTCCTAATACAGCCACCTGTTTCGCTTTACACACATTGATATAATTCGTCATTTTATCCATATTACCCATAAAGCTTGTCATAGTAGCAGCCATAAACTCTGGGAAATAATGGGCTTTCAGGTACGCCGTTTGATATGCAATATAGGCATAAGCGGCAGAGTGGGATTTATTAAATCCATAACCTGCGAAATATAGCAAGAGATCAAATACTTCATTGGCTAGCTTCTCATCGATACCATTGTTCACAGAACCAAATACAAAGGAATCTCGTTGTGCTTTTAGTACAGATTCCTTTTTCTTACCCATGGCACGGCGCATTAAATCCGCCTGCCCCAAGGAGAATCCCCCCATAGCAGAGGCAATCTGCATAACTTGTTCTTGGTATAGAATAACCCCAAATGTATCCTCTAAAATAGGCTCTAATATAGGATGTAAATAGGTCACTTCTTTTTCTTTATGACGACGCTTAATAAAATCTTCTACCATGCCCGATCCCAATGGTCCCGGACGATAGAGGGCCACTAAAGGAATTAAATCTTCAAAATGTTCTGGCTTCAAATCCATTACTAATTTTGTAATCCCTTCCGATTCTAACTGGAAGACCCCTGCTGTTTCCCCTTTACATAAGATTTCACAAGATGCCTTGTCATCTAACGGGATGGCATCCAAGTCTAGCTCAACACCATGATTTTCCTTAATGAGGCGTAGTGCCTCACCCATCACTGTCAACGTACGAAGTCCCAAAAAGTCCATCTTCAATAGGCCTAGTTCTTCGATATTATCTTTATCATATTGCGTGACAAAACCATCTTCATTGGAGTTTTGTACCGGCACATACTCATCTAATGGTGCTGCTGAAATTACGACCCCCGCCGCATGGGTAGAAGAGTTTCTCGCAATGCCTTCTAAGCGCAAGCAAAGATCAAATAGTTCTTTTACCGATGCATCACTTTCATATAGATCTTTGAGTTCTTTTACCTCTAAAGATTTTTTCAAAGTGATACCTAGCTCATTGGGAATCATCTTAGCTAATCGATTCACCTCTGGCAAAGGCATATCTAGCACGCGACCTACATCACGAATAACAGCACGAGCCGCTTCGGTACCGAAGGTAATAATTTGTGCTACTCGCTCTTGTCCATATTTTTCTGTCACATATTCGATGACCTTATTCCGAGTTTCATAGCAGAAGTCGATATCGATATCGGGCATACTCACCCGCTCTGGATTCAAAAATCGTTCAAAGAGCAAATCGTACTTGATAGGATCTAGACCTGTAATCCCTAATAAGTAGGCTACCACTGACCCTGCTGCACTACCACGACCCGGACCTACTAGTACCCCATGTTCACGAGCATATTTAACATAGTCCCAAACGATGAGGAAATAATCTTCAAAACCCATGCGACTAATAACACCTAACTCATAATCTAGTCGCTCTTGTAATACCGGTGTTACCTCTGGGTAGAATTGAGGAATATAGGACTCACACACTTTACGCAAGTAAGAATGTGCTGTTTCCCCTTCTGGTACATCAAATTTTGGCAAATGGTGTGCATCAAAATTGAACTCTACATGGCAACGTTGCGCAATCTTCAAAGTATTATCCAAAGCTTCTGGAATATGACCAAAGAGTTCTTCCATTTCATCGCCGCTTTTCATGTAAAACTCATTACTGAAAAACTTCATGCGATCTACATCATTCCGCCTTGCACCCGTAGCAATACATACCTTAATATCATGAGCTTCCGCATCGTCTGCATAGACATAGTGAAAGTCATTAGAACATACAAGTCCCACACCATATTGCTCTGCCATATCTACCAATACATCTTGAACCCGTAATTCCTTAGGATCTCCATGGTTCTGAATCTCTAAGAAAAAGTTCTCTTTTCCATAGGTCTCAAGATACCATTCTAAAGCACGATGAGCGCCCTCAATGTTGTCCTGTAATATTAGTTGCGGAATTTCTCCTGCAATACAAGCACTCAAAGCGATGATTCCTTTGTTGTAGGTAGATAGCAAATCTCGATCAGCACGTGGCTTGCGGTAAAACCCTTCTGTAGAGGATTTAGATACGATTTTTACAATATTTTCGTATCCTTCCATGGTTTCTGCTAAGAGAATTAAATGCTTTAATCGTTCATAGGTCTTACCTTCAGGGCGGTCAAAACGACTGCCTTCGGTCACATATACTTCACATCCTAAGATGGGTTTGATGCCTTGTGCCATTGCCTCTTTATAAAAATATATGGCTCCATACATATTACCATGGTCCGTTAACGCTAGGGCAGGCATATTGAGTTCTTTCGCACGACTCACCATTTGTGGCAATCGGCTAATGCCATCAATGAGGCTATATTCACTATGACTATGCAGATGTACAAATGGTCTCATGGGCCCTCCTTACTAACGTAACGTGATATACTTTCATTCTCTTTATTATATCATAATTTGCATATTTCAGTGTACCGTGAAAGCGTTTGACACCCATCAATTACTGCATCCTTTCAAACTTAAAAATGCCTATGTAATTCGCACAGCAAATTACATAGGCGTTGCATTATTTAATAAACTTTACTTCTTGGTAGATAGATTCTAATACTTCTTCTTTTTTCGCATTATACTCTACTTTTTTCTGTTCAAACCAGTTATTGCCTTCTGTATCAATGGATACAATTAAAGGACCAAACTCTTTCACACGACATGTCCAAAGCGTTTCTGGCATACCTAGCTCTCGCCAGTTAGCACTTTCAATTTCTTCCACTTCTGTAGCCGCTAGTACAGCATTGCCCGCAGGGAATACTAGATGCAAGGCTCCAAACTCTTTACAAGCACGTTCTGTGTTCGGTCCCATACCACCTTTACCAACAATAAGGCGTACACCGGTCTCTTTCACAAAATCGCACTCAAACTTTTCCATACGCATACTTGTGGTAGGTCCTACAGACACCATTTCAAATGTGTCATCTCCCAGATCTCTGACGATAGGACCCGCATGCAAGATGGCGCCATCCCGTACATCCACAGGCAATTCACGGCCTAATTCAATCAACCGACGATGCGCTACGTCACGACAGGTCGTAATATGACCTGTTAAATAAATGATGTCCCCTGCTTTAATACCTTCTAAATCTTTCCGCTGAATCGGCGTTGTTAATACTTTCTTTTCCATTAATATGTCACCCCACTATGCGATAGAATTGTACATTGTCCATCTTTATCAAATACCATATGGCCTCTGCGGTGATTCCAACATCCCACATTAACTGCTACAGAAATAACCGATGGATGACGAGCCCCATGCTCAATATTGACGCCTAGCAAGCACTTATCTCCACCCATACCTTGTGGGCCAATATGCAAGGAGTTAATCCCATCTTCTAGCAATTGTTCCATTTTTGCTGCTCGTTCATTAGGTGCCACGGAACTCACGGGTCTCATTAACGCTTTTTTTGAAAGTAACGCCGCTGTATCAATAGACGTAGCCACACCGACACCAATTAACAATGGTGGGCACGCATTTAATCCGTAGGATGTCATCAAATCTAAGACAAACTTTGCTACTCCTTCATAGCCTTCTCCAGGCATCAATGTTTTACCGCTACCTGGCAAGGAACACCCACCACCTGCCATGTAAGGGAAAATTTCAACATCATCTCGATCCGGCACAATATCCCATAAAATATAAGGTGCTAAAGTACCAATGTTTTTTCCAGTATTATATTCATCAAACGTTTCTACACAATTATGTCGAAGCGGAGTTTCCTGTGTTGCTTGATACGTTGCATTTCTCAAGATACTTTCCAATTCACCAAGCAATGGATAATTAGCACCTACTTTTACCCAATATTGCAATACTCCTGTATCTTGGCAGGATGGGCGACTTAACTCTTTTGCTAACTTCATGTTTTCTTTCATAGTTGCATAAATTGTTTTCGCTAGCGGATTTCGTTCATCATTCGCTAATTCTGTAATTTTTTCTTGTACATCGTCAGGTAATACTTTAGCAACATGGCCTACAAAATCACTAACGATCTTTGTCATTCGTAACACTTGTTCTTCTTTATTCATAGAAACCTCCTAAATTATGGGTAAAAGGGAAAGAATATTGGCAAAATAATTAATGACACGATTGTCACTATCACAATGAGAGGAACCCCTACTTTCACGTAGTCCATAAAACTATATCCTCCAATGTTATACACCATGGTATTGGCAGGCATACCAATTGGTGTTGCATATGCACAAGATGCACCTATAACAGTAGCCATCAACACTGCTTTAGGATCTGCTCCCATAGACTGTGCTAATTGCAACCCGATAGGCACCAACAGTGCTGTGGCTGCCGTATTAGACATAAAGTTTGTTAATACAGCGGATAAGATAAAAATCACTGCCATCACAATATATGGACTTGGATTGCTACCTAATAACCCCATGATCGTATTTGCTACTACAGAACCCGCACCTGTTTTCACAAGAGCTGTAGCAATAGATAAGGAACCAACGAACAAGAATATTGTTTTCATATCAATGGATTTTACCGCCTCTGTTTCAGTCACCACATTCGTAGCCACTAAAATAAGTGCCCCAATCCATGCAGATACATACAGTTTAACACCAATTTGAGATTCAAAAATCATTGCTAAGATAGTACCTACCAATACCAATGTCGCCATCCATTGTTTCCATTTTGGTACATGGCTATAATCTTCCACTGTATCATAGGTAGAGTCTACAGCACGACTTGGTGTGTCTGGCAATAATTTATATCCCAATAACAAGAAGTAAATAATACCTACTAGCAAAATTGGTCCACCAATTAAAGCATAATCAAAAAATCCAAAGGATAAGCCAATTTTTTCTAATCCTGCTTGTGCGATCATATTTCCTGGGGCCCCAATTAAACTAAGATTACCACCCATAGCCGATGCCAATACTAAGGGGATTAAAAATTTTGATTGGTTAAATCCTGATTTTTGTGCAATTCCAATTGCAACAGGAATCAATACCGCTGCCGTTCCCGTATTAGACAAGAAGCCCGATAATAATCCTGTAATTAGCATGACTGCAACAATGAGCATTTTTTCAGTGCTAGCCATTTTTGTAACTACACTACCTACCACTTGTGCCACACCAGTTTCAAAGAATGCTGCACCCACGATAAACATAGCCATAAATAAAAGAACATTACCATCTACAAAGCCTGCAAAGGCCTCTTTAGGAGATAAAACTCCAGATAAGACTAGACCAACTGATACTAACATCGCCGTAATCGATAAAGGTATCTTCTCCCATACAAACATGACTATGGCAAACACTAAGTAACATAACGTAATACTAACTGCATCCATTCCATTCCTCCTGAATCTCTAGCACCGTATTAATATATGCCCTCATTATAGCTATTTATACAGCCCCCTTCTATCCAATATTCATCATGATACTTTTCTATAAAATAGGCATATTTATCTATATTTTTGCAATTTTAAGTCCAATATATATAAAAAAATGCTATGTTATTACATGTAATAACATAGCATTTACCAGTATTAATTAAATTCAGTCTTATTTTATTATATAAAAATATATCCATATACTTAATATTATATATATGCAAGTAAAGTATACCTAGCTTATTCTAGTGTCTGCAATAGCTGCTGTAATTCTTCTTTAACCCACTGAACCTTACTAACAAGGCTTTGTTTCGTATATTCATTTTCCTCATACTTCACATTTTCTCTAGTCAGGTAACTTCCATACATTGTTAATATCCCCTTAATTTCTGTATCATCAGAGCTAATATATTCTTTCCAATCTTCTAACACTGTATGACGCTCAATTCTCTTTGCTCGTTCACGATAGGCAGAAGGAGTTAGTTTAAAATGCTTTTTAAACGCACTATTAAAAGCTTTTACGTCAGGGAACCCACAATAACTTGCAATATGAATAACCATATCATCCGTATTTACTAATCGTATCGCTGCCTCACGCAATCGCATACGCGACACATATTCTAAAAAAGTAATTCCCAGCTGCCGTTTAAATAGTTGAGAGGTGTAGCTTTCAGTATATCCGCCTACATCAGCAATCGTTGCTAACTCAAGACGGTCGCGAAAATGTTCATCGATAAAATGAACCATCCGTTCAAAATTTTCTTCTTGATGCAATATCTTAGTGGATAATTGATTCTCGTATCGACTAGCCAGTATAATCTCATACACATTTGACAACACTGTATATATAACACCATCTACCTTCATGGTTTCTAGCGCATTAATGCTTATTTCTGCAGTATGATGATTCATAATATACGCTAACGATTGGCGAAGCTCTTTATACCTTTCAGCAATATTTATATCTTGTGTGGAGACTGACACAAATCGATACTTCATAAAATCCTGATCATACTGCAAAAACCATTGTGGTTCTACATGAAAGACGAGAGCAATCGTATCCTCTTCTAATGCCAATGTAGCATGCCCACATTGTGATGAATACAAAATCATGTCATCTCGTTGTAATGTATAGGTCTGCCCCTCTACACACACTTCTAAAGCTCCCTTTAATACCCATAATAACTCAATATGATTATGCCAATTATAATGATAGGTGGAAATACGATATATATGACTTTTAACTTGTAATAACCCTCTATCAATAGCGTATCTAAAATATTTCATAGGAACCTCTTCATCTCTATAATTGTACATTACCTAACCTTGCTTATGTATAATATGCCTTCATCTCCGCTTTCACTTGCTCCCAATTTGGCAACACATCGCTCATAACCTTATAAAAGCGTGACGAATGGTTCGGCTCTATAAAGTGCGCAAATTCATGGACCATCACATAGTGAGCAAACTCCGTAGGCCCTAATAGCAATCGAGTATTCATAGTGATAATTTCTTTTAAAGGCGTACAAGATCCCCAACGGCTCGTCATATACCGCAAGCGCACAGTCGGTATCGGCACCGTATAGCCCGCTCGTTGAAACTCACTATACACTTGTTGTGCTAGTGTTTCCATGAAGTCCTGACCTATGGTTTTCCAAAAATTAAGCCACATCCGTTCTACTTTGCTAGCATCTAGGACGTTAGGGTCACTTGGGTATCGTACCAACAATATGTCGTCTGCCACCGTTACTGCATAGGTAGAGGTGCTCACTCTCGACAGCTTTCTTTGTGATAGGCTTCCTTGTGCGCCCTTCCTTTTTGATGAACTACCTTTCAATGGAGAATCTGACGGAGTATCACTTAATTGACTATCCTGCGAAGATGTTTCCAAGTAGGCAGATACTGTGTGAGGCTTTTCTAGTACTACTCGATACATCTGACCCATCACCATAATTTCTGTATCTACAGCAGGTACCATGGGATGACCGCCTCTGCTTTTTCGGTTTTGCAGTGCTTTTTCAACGAAAGCTCGATGACGACAGATAAACGCTTCAATCAATCCTAGGGGAACACGAGGAGAGGCAGACACTCGCACTACGCCACTGGTGGTGACACGAAGATTCATATTCTTCACAGGTTTTCTATGCAGTTCATAAGTGATGCTCCCATCTGGCAGTGTGCGAATCTCTTTCATCCTATCTCCTGTATCTCCTATATCATTACTAATGTATTACTTATATATCTATTATAGGCTTTCAGTCCTATAAAATACAACAAAATATCATTGCATAACTAAAAAGCACAGAATTTGCCTTCTGTGATTTTTATATATTTTATGAAAGAAAAATCTGCTATAATAAACATGTCACTATCACCCAATCCGTGACGGGAAGGAGGTGTTATCATTGCTTAATTTTTTAATCTTGTTGTTTGTTACTATCATGGCGAATGTAATTAGCTACTACATTTGCAAATGGCTAGATAGTAACAATAAATAGTGACTAGCCAAAGTCGTTACTTTTAGACGACAAAGAAAAAGCACAGGGCGGCAACCCTGTGCTTTTTTTGGTGTTATCAATGCTAGATAATCCTTGTTGTTTTAGCTACTGTTATTATATCACAATTACCCTACAAATTCCAACCTTGTTTCATTTTTCTTCTATCTGCTGCCTCTCAGATACATGACATTTATATTCATCCTTATACTTTCCATGCGCAGTTTCTCTATTTTGAGAGATAGAAGCTAAGTCTTTCAATGGAATTATTCCATATAGCGTATGCAATTATTTTGCTGCTTTTGCTGCTTTCGCACGAGCAGAACGATCCAAAATAGCTTTACGCATACGGATGTTTTCTGGTGTTACTTCTACCAATTCGTCATCGTTGATCCACTCTAGAGCTTGTTCCAAACTGAAGATACGTGGAGGTGTTAAACGAACTGCCTCATCAGAGGAGCTAGAACGCATGTTAGTAACATGTTTCTTTTTGTTAGGGTTTACGTCCATGTCATTTTCACGAGCATTTTCGCCAATAACTTGACCCGTATATACTGGTACGTTAGCACCTAAGAATAAAGTACCACGGTCTTGTACAGAGTTCAAGCCATATGGTGTTGTTTCGCCGTCTTCGAAAGCTACCAAGGCACCGCGCGTACGGCCTGGGATATCTCCTTTGTATGGTGCATAGCCATGGAATACATGGTTCATGATACCATTACCTTTTGTAGCTGTTAAGAACTGCGCACGGAAACCAATCAAGCCACGAGCAGGGACTACGAATTCCATACGTAAGTAACCCGCTAATTCAACCATGTTGATTAACTCAGCTTTACGAACACCTAAGTTTTCCATAACAGCGCCCATAAATTCTTGTGGCACGTCGATAGTTAAATGCTCCAATGGTTCACATTTTTGACCATTGATATCTTTGAAAATTACACGAGGTTTACCCACTTGTAATTCGTAACCTTCACGGCGCATAGTTTCGATCAATACTGCCAAATGCAATTCGCCACGGCCAGATACTTTGAAAGAGTCCGGAGAATCTGTTTCTTCTACACGCATGGATACGTTAGTTTCTACTTCTTTGAACAAACGGTCACGTAAATGACGACTTGTTACATAGTCACCTTCACGGCCTGCGAATGGAGAGTTATTAACGGAGAACATCATGGATAATGTTGGCTCATCGATAGAGATTGTTGGTAGTGCTTCTGGATTTTCTGCATCCGCTACAGTCTCACCGATATTGATGTCATCGATACCTACGAAAGCGATGATGTCGCCCATGCCTGCTTCATCTGTTTCTACACGATTTAAGCCATTGTATGTGTACACACGGCCGATTTTGCCTTTACGAGTGCTTTCGCCATTCATCAACACCACTTGTTGATTGGTTTTCATGCGACCACGAACGATACGACCTACTGCAATTTTTCCTACGAAATCATCATAGTCAAGTGTCGTTACCATGAATTGCAATGGACCATCGATGTCGCCTTGTGGAGCAGGAATTTCTTTGATCAATACATCGAATAATGCAGTCATATCTGTGGAATCATCTTCCATGGATGCTTTTGCAATGCCATCACGAGCAGAGGCATACACCACTGGGAAGTCCAATTGATCATCGTCTGCTTCGAGTTCCATGAACAATTCTAATACTTCGTCTTCTACTTCATGAACGCGTTGGTCAGGACGGTCAATTTTGTTGATAACCACGATTGGTTTCAAACCTTGTTCCAAAGCTTTGCGCAATACATATTTAGTTTGTGGCATTGGACCTTCAAAAGAGTCCACCAATAACAATACGCCATCAACCATGTTCAATACACGTTCTACTTCACCACCGAAGTCAGCATGGCCCGGTGTGTCCACGATGTTAATTTTTACATCGTTATGCATAACTGCTGTATTTTTGGAAAGGATCGTAATCCCTCTTTCACGTTCTAAGTCGTTAGAGTCCATTACACGCTCAGCAACTTTTTCATTGTCACGGAAAATATGACTTTGTTTAAGCAATGCGTCTACCAATGTTGTTTTACCATGGTCAACGTGGGCGATAATCGCCACATTGCGAAGATTTTCACGAATCATTCTATACTCCTTTATCTACTTAAGTAGGGTATTCCTAATATTTGTACAAATCGTACTACGACAGTCTATTATATACTTTATTTTAGGATTTTACAAGGAAAAAACGTCACATACTTTCATCCTATAACAGGCTATGAAAGTACATGACGTTTCTACTAGATATTTAATTTTCTAAATGCTCTAATACCCAAAGTACATTAACTTATAGATTAATGTGTATTTTTAGAATCGTTTCTTCGGCAAATGCCCGCAAAGATAGATCCTGTAAAGTTATGGATAATGGAGAACACGGCGCCTGCTACGGCTGCTTGTGGTGTAAAATGTTTCAACGCCAAGCTAGCTGCCAAGGCAGAGTTTTGCATTGCCACTTCGATTTGCATGGCACGGCGATCTGGTACGTTAGAACCAAATAGACGGCAAATGAAATACGTCACTACATAACCGCTCACATTTTGCACTAAACAAGCTAAGAAAATCATCACACCGTGCGCTAAGATATTATCACGGCTAACGGCAGTGACGCCAGCTAGGATAATTAATACAGCTACGGCACCTACTGTTGGTAATACTTCTTTCACAGGTTCAATGCGAGAACCGATGAAATAGTTTACAATAATGCCCAACGCAATTGGGACCGCAATGATTTTCACGATGGACATGAACATCGGCCAGAATGCAATATCTACAGTTTGTCCTGCGTATAAGACGATGAAGATTGGTGTTAACACTGGTGCCAACAAAGTGGATACTGTCGTTGCAGATACGGACAATGGCACATTACCATTTGCCAAGAATGTCATTACATTGGATGCGGTACCACCTGGTGCTGCCCCTAACAAGATAAATCCTAAGGCGATTTCTGGTGGGAATCCAAACAAGGTACCTACTAACCAACCTGCTAGTGGCATCCACAAGAATTGAATCAAGGATACCAAGATCACTTGCCACGGTTGTTTAAATACGTCTAAGAATACTTTCCCTGTTAAGGTTAAGCCCATGCTGAACATAACTAATTGTAACAAAGGAACTGTTTGTTTCGCTGCCCCCATGAATAGTTCTGGCACTAAGAATGCGATAACTGCCATAGCTAACACAATCCATGCTAGGTAATCATTGAACAAGCGATTAATACTACGAATAAAATTCATATGTAACCTACTTTCTATAAAAAATGAGAACTTTTCAATTATAACAAATATTTCTCTCTAATAAAAGGGATTTATCTTAAATTTATAATATATTTGTCCATTTATGTGTTACAACTATTAGCTGTGATATGCATCGTATAGTTTTCGTCCCACTCTCATGATTATAACTAGACTCCGTTATTGTATATCAGAAAATGTTATCTACTTAATTGTATAATGCAATTTCACTTTAAAATAAAAAAGAAACATAAGTAACGATAACTCCTAACATCAATATTAGATGCCTAGATTCCTCATCACTTATATTTCTTCCTTGTGAGACAGTTGTATGTAAACTGATTAACTAGCTATTTAAAAACTCCTCGATTACAGGATTTTCCATCATCACAGCTTGTTCTTCCTCTGTGATAACTTGCACCTTATCTCGGTCCACATTAACCAAGCAGAGGAAGCCTAAATGATCGTCTTGGTTCGCACGGAATTGGTGTGCCATCAATTTAGGGATTTCAATCATATCTCCTTCTTGGACGTCTTCCACGGTGTCGCCTAGTAAACATTGGCCTTTCCCACGGAAGATCATGACCATATGCGTATGCTCATGGCGCTCCATAGTGCTATACCCACCTGGTTGTACCTCAAAATAACGGAATTGGCATGGAATGTCCCAAGCTCCATCAAACAAAACTTGACGGGTCACATCTTTAAAAGGGCTATTATCTTGCTTGTATACCAACGTGTCGACTCCATCCCAGGTGTATTCTTTTTGATTAAACTTGCGTATCATACTAACTCCTATAAAAGGGCCATCTTGAAATCAATCCAGATAGCCCCTCCTTGTATTCTAATATATACCCGGCATATCACCAGATAGTACGCCTTATTTGAATATTTTCTTAATAGCGCCCAAAATGCCACCATGTTCATGAACATAGTCTTTCACAGATTCCACTTCAAAACCTGTTTCGTCGATAGCTGCACGAATGGTTGCTTCATCCGTTTTAGTATGGTCAAAGCGAATCCGTACTTCTTTTGTTTTCAAATCCACAGTAGATTCTAATACGCCTGGCAACCCACGAACGGCCCCATTTACAGTGTTTTCACAGTTCCCACACATCATGCCTGGCACGTGAAATAATTTTGTAGTCACATTACCCGTGCTACCACAACCACAATCTTTACACATAGTTCCTCCTAATTATTTTGTTTATGACTATTTTTAGCCCCTAAATAAGGAGCAGAAATATGACTAAATTCATTATAGCACATCCTAATTATTTTGTTTATGACTATTAGTAGCACCAGCTTCTACATCAATGGTTTCCGCTTTTGCAGGTTCTTCTTTAGCTACTTTTTTATCGCCACTAACAGCATCTTTAAATTCATTAATACTTTTACCAATGGCCTTACCAATTTCAGGTAACTTTTTAGGTCCAAAGATAACAAGGGCAATAATTAAAATAAGAAATAACTCTTGTGTACCAAAATTAAACATACCTAATACCTCGCATTTCAAATCAATTAATTTTTATGCGCAGAATCATCTACATACCATTCTACTGGTTCATGAGTTAATACCGCACCTGGTAAACAATGGTCTACTCGATCCTCCCAAGAATATTCTTCATATTCTTTACGTTGGCGAAGCACACGAGCTAAGGCCGCCTCTTTAGAAGCGCCTACCACCGTGAACCACACAGATTTCGCATTCACCAGCATTGGGAATGTCAATGTCACACGTTCCCATACTTTGCCATCTTTCACAGCCACTACCATACGATCACGTTCATACAAAGCTTCCGATTTAGGGAATAGGGACGCTGTATGTCCATCATCACCTAAGCCTAGTAAGACTAAATCTATGGATTCCTTTTCTGTGCGCTTCAAGACCATTTTTACTTCTTGTTCATATTTATCTGCTGCTTCCTCCACAGTACCATTATTCGTTGGTACTGGATAATAGTGAGCCGCTCCCATAATATTTCCAAATAAGCGATCTTTTGCACGGCCAAAATTGTTATCTGGATTCGACTGTGGCACAAATCGTTCATCTACCCAAAGGAAGAAAATATGCTCCCAATCGATACGATTTGTATACTCATCAGAATCGAGCAACGAAAACAATGCATTTGGTGTAGTCCCTCCAGATACAGCCACCACGCAAGCACCTGTTTCTGCAATGCATTCGTTTGTATAAGTTAAAAAACGATCGGCCACTGCTTTCGCCACGTCATCTCCTGTAGGAAATGCATGAATTATATCTCTCGCCACGACCAAGATCCTCCTTCTAATAACTCTTCTGCCTCTTTTGGTCCCTCACTGAAAGCTGGATAGAAGCATAACGGTGTTTCTTCATCATTTCGTTCCCATGCCTCAATCAATGGCTTAAATAAACGCCAAGATTTTTCTACCGCATCATTGCGAACGAATAATGTTTGGTCTCCTAATAAACCATCTAAAATCAATCTTTCATAAGCATCTGGAATGTCTGCTAATTCCTTAGAATTGCTATAAGAAAAGTCCATTTCTAACGTATTGACACTTAATTTCGATCCTGGAGATTTTACCTCTAAGGACAATCCCATTCCTTCATTTGGTTGCATGCGAAGAACCAATACGTTTTGGTTAAAATCTTTCGCATGGAACGGTTTAAAAATGGAGTGCGGAATTGGTTTGAAAATAATAGCAATTTCACTTGATTTCTTCGGCAATCGTTTCCCTGTACGCAAATAGAACGGCACATCACGCCATCTCCAATTATCAATGAACAGTTTCAATGCCACATAAGTTTCTGTCGTAGACGTGGGTGGCACATTTTCTTCCTTCCGATACTCTGGGGCTGGACGTTCTGTATTACCAGAATCTGTATATTGACCACGCACTGCAATATCGCCTAACTTTTGACGATGTAAACCACGAATAGACGAAATCAATTTAGCGATTTCATCACGGTAATCGTCGGCATTAAAACTGGCAGGTGGTTCCATAGCAATCAAAGATAATACCTGGATCATATGGTTTTGCACCATATCACGCAAAGCGCCTGCCCCATCATAATAGCCAGCACGTTTTTCTACACCTAACTCTTCAGCCACCGTAATTTCTACACGTTCAATATATTTACGATTCCAAAGCGGTTCAAATATAGCATTGGCGAAACGAAGCATCAAGATATTTTGTACCGTTTCTTTCCCTAAATAATGATCAATACGATAGGTTTGCTCTTCTGTTATATATTGTTTTAATGATTCATCTAATGCGATAGCACTTTCTAAATCATGCCCAAAAGGTTTCTCAATGATTACTCGAGACCAAGAACCTACTTCTTCTAATAGCTTCGCCCCATGTAATTCACGGACGATAGGTTCAAATAACTCTGGTGGCATGGCTAGATAAAATAGTGCATTACCACCTGTGCAATGCGCCGTTGCCACACGCTCTAACTCTTCTCGCAACGCTACATACGTAGAAGGTTCTGTATATTGACCAGACACATAGGAAAAGCGTTCAATAAATGCTAATTCTTCTGCACTTGGTTCACGATCGCCTAATATGGATGCTTTCACTTGTTCACGAAACTCGTCGTGGCTCATGGCTGTCCGTGCTACGCCCACTACGGCTACCTTCGGTGAAAGCAAACCACGTTGAAACAAGGAATAAATAGCTGGTAATAATTTACGCTTTGTCAGGTCTCCAGAGGCCCCAAAAATAACGATGGCACCTGCACCTGGTGTATGTTCTATACATAATTCTTCTTTAACATTATAGGACACATTCATTGTGAATCTCCTCTTACATCATTTCCCAATGGAAATACTAATACTGTACCCTTTATTATAGCACATACACGGCCCTTGACAATGGTTATAGCCCTTTGACTTTTTCATTTTCATAGGGTATAATAATTAAGCACGATTTGTGCAAAGTTTTATTAATCTATGAGGTGATAATCACATGGCAACGAGAAGAGAAGCACGATTTAAGTTATGCCGTCGCTTCGGTGTGAACGTTTTCGGTCACGCGAAGGCTTTAAAACGTGTAAAAAAAGACCAACGTCAAAAGAAAATATCTGAATATGGTCTTCAATTATTAGAAAAACAAAAAGTTAAAGCATACTACAACTTGCTAGAACGCCAGTTCGTACGCTATTACGATAAAGCGAAAAAAATGCATGGTGTTACAGGCCAAAACATGTTGAAATTGTTGGAATGCCGTTTGGACAACCTTGTATATCGCATTGGCTTCGGTAACTCCATCCGTCAAGCACGTCAAATGGTAAACCATGGCCATATTCTTGTTAACGGCAAACGCGTTGACATTCCATCCTACCAATGTAAAGTTGGCGATGTAATCGAACTTCGTGAAGCTAGCCGTGACAACGAAATGTTCAAAGTGAACTTCCAAGAACTTCGTTCTTTCGAACTTCCTTACATCGAAAAAAATCTTGACGCTTTCCAAGGCACATTAACTCGCCTTCCTGAACGTGAAGAACTTCCTATCGAAGTAAACGAGACACTAATCGTCGAATTGTACTCCAAATAATAGGATACTACAGCAACCAATCTTCGGATTGGTTGCTTTTTTATGCTCTTAACAGTTGAAATTATTGCAAGCAGTTTATATAATGAAAGTATATATCATTTACTATATATTACATACGGTCTTAGTACACGGTATATTGAAATTATAAAATTCTTGCACAACGTACCGTATGTATTTCATCCTATGAAAAGCAATTAACACGAAGGTATCAACTATGTCGCAAATTCTCTTATCAATATTTTATTTCATTCTAGCCGGTATTGCCGAAATCGGTGGCGGTTATTTGGTATGGCTTCATCTGAAAGACGATAAAAGTCCATGGTATATGCTGGCAGGTGCTATCACACTCATCATTTATGGAATTATCCCTACCTTGCAAGAAGCCCCTTTCGGTAAGGTATACGCCGCCTATGGTGGCATCTTCATTGCCCTCTCTATTTTATGGGGCTATTATGTAGACGGCATTACACCCGATCGATATGATATCATCGGCGGTATTGTATCCATTATTGGGGTGCTCATTATTATGTATTATCCTCGATGATGCAATCTATCCTAACCAACTATATGTACATAACCGAAGCCAACAATTATCGTAGTTCCATTCAACAAAGTGTTCTCAATACAACCGAATACAAAAAACTCTAGTCAAAGCTATGTTCTTAATATACTACTTCAGCTAGAGTTTTTTGTATTTTTCCTTATTAATTTCCATCCATATCTATATCCAGAAAAACCATAAATATTTAGATATTTTTTATCCCTCCCCTTTTTCATAATAGAAATTATTTTATAGTTAATTATTTTCAGCACCAAACTCATTATTTAGTTCTATTATTCTTTCAAAATCTGGCTCAGATTTCCTAATTTCAGAATTTAACTGCAAAATCATATCTTTTGCTACTTCAAAAAATAAATCATTTTTTTCATCTATCACCTGAAACTGTATAAGTTGCTCACTTTCTATTATCATAGTAAATATTACACTAAATAAGTTTTCAATAT